>DCBP01000010.1:0-3646 GCA_002314055.1 Prevotella sp. UBA1104 | reverse complement strand
AAGATAGGCGGCATCTCAGCAAAACATTCAAATAAATTTGATGTTCTGCCTTCGATTTGCACTATCTTTGCATAAGATAGGCGGCATCTCGGCAAAACATTCAAATAAATTTGATGTTCTGCCCTCGATTTGCACTATCTTTGCATAACAGTATGTAATATAACAAAACGAATGTAGATATGGCAACAAGACTTTACCCGGTAGGAATACAGACGTTTGAGGAGATTATAAATAATAATCTTATTAGACAAGACGGAATACATATACCGTATTAGTCATACTAACGGCAAGTATTTCTTCTTGAGCCGTCCACGCCGTTTCGGAAAGTCGCTGCTCATTTCTACAATGAGAAATTATTCAACCTGTATGGTTTGAAATCATAGTAGGTGCGGTGTCTCACCGCACAATAAGAAATGAGATATAGCATTTTCAAGCTAAAATAGTTATACTTTTCTTGCTGCTGTGCGGTGAGACACCGCACCTACTATATTGAGCATCATTTATTGATAATCTGAGCTATGATTTTCCAATCGTACAGCTCGAAATTATTTCGAGGGCAGACGTGAATTGTTCAGTGGACTTGCCATGGTATCAGAGCGGATACCTGACAATAAAAGATTATGACGCTTTCAGCGAAGTATTCCGTCTCGATATTCCAAACAAGGAAATTCGCATCGGACTGTTTCAGTCGCTGCTTCCTAAATACCTCGGCTCAAAGGGAGGACGCAGTGGTACGGCAGTTGCAAAGATGGCAGCGCTGATAAACCGCAACGATATGAACGGGGCTCTGCAGCTGATGAAAGATTTTCTCGCAACGGTGCCTTACTGCGACAATACTAAATATGAGGGACACTACCAGCAGCTGCTTTACGTTATATTCCCCTTGCTCACCAACTATCGTATGCAGGTAGAAGTACATACTCACAAAGGTCGTATAGATGCCGTATTGGAGGCATCAAGCCGTATCTACATAATAGAAGTGAAATTTGACGTGTCGGCAGCATCAGCCCTTCAGCAGATAATCAACAACGGGTATGCCGAAGCCTACTTATCAGCCGGAAAGCCGGTCTCGAAGGTAGGAATAAACTTTAGTATAAAGGATGAAGCAAACTTTACCGAATGGATAATACAGTAACTTCATTCCTCTAGTCTTTTATATATGCACCTTCAAAGGTGCATTTTTTATAGTCTCGTGCACTTTCAAAAGTGCATATCCTTCAACAATCTGCACCTTTGAAAGTGCAAATATAGCGTTTCCCAGTCCACAATCCTACCATTCGAGTTTACAAAAATGTATTTGCAAGGTAAAAAATATTATGAAACGTTTTTGCCGTTAAATAAAAATTAATACTTTTGTACCGTCCCACGCCGATACTGCAAAAAGTCGTGAAAATCTCCCCTCATAAGAGGCAGGAAGTTTGAAAGACAAGATGAAGCAGTGGCAGGGTGGGACACGACATATATAAGGCGTTTACTTGGCGCTTTGTCTTGATGCGTAGAAACTTCGCAACTTTCCAAGCCAATCAGAGACAAGGTTAACGGTAGATGTTCATGGGTATGATGTATTCATGCCCCAGTGGGAATATATCTGCAAAAAAATGCAGTTGTATTCCCCAGTGGGTTATACATGATATCGGCGTGGGCTCTTCGTTACTTTATTCCGATTGGTGGGCAATGCGAAGGCCTCTATGCGTGGGATGAGTAACGGTATGACTCACGCTTTTTTATGCCTATTAATAAAAAAGGTAACTACTCAGCACCCCTATATATATGAGTAAATGTCTTACTGTTGTACAACAGCAAGAATTGTATTAAATTTCGAATTTCCGTTTTTCATAGCTGTTTCCGCTAAGGAATGTAACTTGGCAAAATCATCGGCTCCACATTCTGTTCTGAAGCAACCGCTGACTTTCTGCTTTATTTTGATTTTCCTAACTCCCCGCTCACTGGCATTGTTGTCATAAGGTACATCCGGATTGTGGAGAAATGTGAACAGGTAGTCCTTTACTTTAAGAATACCTCTTTTGAATTTCTCAAATTCGTCATCAAGATGAGTGAGGCTTTCACCAAGGAGTCTCTTCATTCTTGCCTCCAGGACTTTTATCTTTCTTGCCGTAATGTTGTTCTCTCTTCTGATTTTTATTGAGTGCTCTATCAGTTGTATAAATCTACGTGACCAATTCTGAATCGTATCCAGTTCATTCAGATACTCTGCGTTTCGAAGGAGATGAGCCAGGCATACTTGATGATTCTTGACATTAATCTTGAAGTAGCTTTGGTGTCTGTCCGTCACAAGTGTCGAATTCGGAAGACCTTTTGGGAACTTTGAGTCTATGGCTTTCCGGCCTCGCGATTCCGATTGGAACACATATGTAAGATGGTCGTTCTGGAATATCCAATTCCAGTGCAGATGCTTTCCTACGGCAGTGCCCGTCTCGTCGGCTCCTACGACGGGCACATTTTCAAGTCTCTTACGTATCTCCTCATATGCCGTGTCAGCCTTGTAGCTGTTTTCCCTAAGGATGTTCTGCACAGTCCCCTCGCTTATATTCTGACCGGACAGGTCGGATATAAGTTCTGCTATTCTATTAAAGGGAATGCACTGTACGACGCTAAGGTATGTTACCAATGCACGGAGATTGTCGCCGTATTTAATACGGCAGTTGGGAGCATCGCAGTTGTTTACACATCCACACCCGCAAACTTTCTCGTAATACTGCTCCTCTCTGGTCTCCAGGACCAGCTTGATGTCAATAATCTGTGTCTTGCGAATCTTTCTGTATGGCATACCGGTAAGAATGCGACCGCAGCATTTACAATAGGCAGGTTCGTGCTTTATTGTCACGTCTGGTTTATCAATAGTATGTAGTGTGTGTCCCTTATGGCCTGGCTGTCCACCGCTTGGTCTTCCGCTTGGCTTGCGAAGAGACTTGGTCCTGCGTAGCTCACGTGAGGCAATACTCTCTTGAGAAGGGGGTACACTGCTGTTGCTACTGTTCTTTTCAGGTTTTTTTGATGTATTGCCATCACCTTTGTTGAGTTCCTTGATGCGTGCTTTTGCATCGGCGAGTTCTGACTTTGTGGAGGCAAGTTCTGACTTTGTGGAGGCAAGTTCTTTCTTCAAACTGTGTATCTCCACATCCTTTTGGTTAATGATACGGTTGAGGTGGCCGATCTCCTCGTTCTTCTCGGAATCGGACTTCTCAAGCTTGCGCAGACGCTGGTTCATCTGGCGCAATACTACATCTATATCAGTACAGTCTCTCGTCATTTGGTTGCAAAGAAAAGCTTTTTTCTTCATATGGCAAAATTAGGATTTACATCCCTTAACGTAGACTTTGAATTTATGGAAAAGGTAAAAACGTATCTCCTCGCAGATAACTCGTTTGGCACCGATAATTGCCAAAGAGAACACGATAGTTGAGCCATCGAAAATGTATTCACTAATTGAGATGTTTTAAAACGGGTTACACGGGCATTGTCTCAAACGGCAAAAAACTTGTGAAGGTAATAAAACACGACAAATCAAGTTTATAAATTATTAACTAGGGGATTTTAAAGAGGGTGCTGAGTAGTTACTATATTTTATATAAATATCCTTTGCTTCTTGCAATTCGTCGGTCATGACCGACGAATTAGATTATCA
>DCBP01000007.1:993-34943 GCA_002314055.1 Prevotella sp. UBA1104 | reverse complement strand
AAGTAAATCCAGTAAACATCACCGAAATGCAGTTTGCTTAATCTAAAGGTAATGAAAAAGGAGAGTATTTGAAAATGGCAACTTTAGTGCAGTAACCTTGCACCTTTGGTGCAGCATAGAAATACCGACGGCATTTAATAGAAACGGTATTGGCTTTCAAGTGTGAGGGGTGCAGCTTATAAGTGTGAGGGATAAAAGATCTACCCTCACACTTACCCTCACCACCTGGAAGTACGATAAACAGGGACTTTCAGACCAATGTGTGAGGGTGTGAGGGTAAAAGCGCAAAAAACTTTTTTCTTTGTTTTATGGCAATTAAAGGTAACTGCTCCGCCCTGGAAAAAATCAGACTGAGCGAGAGAAAAACAAACTTACATGTTTTTCCGAGCGTGAGGATTTTATCTAATGGGGAGGCGCGGGAGGGGAAGATTATAAATCCGAAACTTGAATTATCATAATACATTGATGCAAATTTTAGTTAAAGCAGACACCATCTTATACTATAGCTACGATTTTATTCTTACCTTTGCCAATCAGCTGATGCCACTAATATTGCATCAAAGAAAAAGAAATTTTTACAGATATATGAATACACCCACTTTAACGGAAAAACTTTTGTCGCTTGACTTGTCTAAACCTATTGTTGAATGCATGGCGGCGCTTTCGGATGCGGATTTCATTTCACAGTCTGAAACGTTTTTCGACAAGGCTGACTCTATCCAGGAACTTCTGCTCAAACAGATTCTGTTTTATGCCAAGGATTCGAAATTCGGAAAGGAACACGGATTTAAGGATATAAAGAATATCGAGGATTTCAGAAAGAACGTGCCCGTTCTCTATTGGGAAGACATTTTGCCATACGTGGAACAGGCTGCCAACGGAAAGGCAGACATGCTGTTTCCCGGACTGCCTACTTATTTCAGCATTACTTCCGGCACTACGGGCAAGGAGAAGTTGATTCCCGACAACGCCCTCTCGGCTTGCGCCAGGAATCTGGCTCTGCGCTACCGCTTGGCTCAGATACGAAAATACGTGCCTAACCTGATGAGCGGAAAGCTGTTTCCACTTTCAAACAATCCGTCGTCATCCACTACCCCGGCGGGCATTCCGTGCGGAACGGCCTCAGGACTGACGCTCGGCAAGGCGGGACTGGACAAGATGTTGGCTTTCCCCGTGAGTGTCCTCTCAATCACCGACGGACAGAGCCGCGACTATGTCATGATGCGCCTGGCTATCGAGAAGGAAGACGTGATGTTTGTCGTGGGCAACAATGCCGTGAGGATGGTTAATCTCCTGGATTTGGCTATAGAATACAAGGAGGACATAATCAACGATATCGAACGTGGAGGCATCAAGGAGGGCTTGATACTGGATGCTGACGTTAGGGGCAATTTGGAAAAGACGTTGAGCCCCAACCCGTCGCGTGCGGCTTATCTGCGCAAGCTGGTGGCTGACGGGAAACCGTTTACTCCGGCATCTTACTGGAAGGAGATGAAGATGGCGATGTTCTGGCTCTCTTCATCGGTGGGACGCAACGTGGACGAGGTTCGCCCGTATTTCGACTCTTCTGTAAAGTTCATGGATGCCGGCTACGGCTCAAGCGAGGCGAAACTGAATATTCCGATGATGCCGGAGGATAAATCTGGAGCTTTGTCGATTGCCACTTCTTTCTATGAGTTTATACCTGTTGATGGCGGCGAACCGCTGTTGGCTCATCAGCTTGAAGACGGACATGAATACGAACTGGTCGTTACAACATGGGCTGGACTGTATCGCTACAACATGAAAGACATAATTCGGGTGGACGGATTCGTGGGCAACACGCCGAAGATTGAGTTCATGAGGAAGAGTGGCGACTTGCTGAATATTGCCGGAGAGAAGTTGCCGGCTATCAGAGTGGACAATACCATTCGACAGCTGCTGAACGGGAAGGGGCTTGAAGTGAGACAGTCTCAGATTTATCAGGATTTGGACAACCGCCGCTACGTGTGTTATGTTGAAGTAAAGGACGGGACTTTGGAAGTGGACGACGAACTGCAGAAGCTGTTCAACGATAAACTGGTTGAGGATTTCCCTTTTTTTGAATTGATTTTCGGACAGAAATTGATCAATCCCGCCGTTCTTGTTCCAATGAAGAGCGGATGGCAGGAGGCGTTGTATGCCAAGAAGCTGAAACAGGGGGTTACAAAGAGTCAAATCAAGATTCCGTTGTTGATAAAAGAACCTGCAGACGAGATATGGAAAATGTAGACACGACAAAGAAAAAACTGCTGAACAGCTGGATATTGGTTGTGAGCATTGCGCTGATAGTGCGTGCCGCGGGCAATATCTTTCTGCCTTCTATATCGTATATGGCAAAGGACTTGAATGTTGACGAGGCTGTGGCTACTTCCAACCTTAACCTCTATTACATCATTCTGGCTATATGCTATATTCTCCTGGGACCTGTATGCGACAGGTTTCAAAAGTCTTTATTGCTGCGTCTGGGACTTGTTGTATGTATTGCAGGCTGCGCTATGGCGGCTGTTGCCCCGAATATCCATGTACTGAATATTGGACGCTCGATTCAGGCTCTTGCCGCAGGACTGTGTATGCTTTCTTCGCAACTCTGGATTAGCGAGCACTCGGATAAGAAGAATATGATGGCACAGCTGGCGTGGTTTTCTATGGTTGCAGCCTTGGCTCCATTGCTCGCCCCGTTTCTCGGGGGATTTATCGCCGACTGGCTTTCATGGCGATACGACTTCTGGCTGATTGCCTTGTTGGGCATACCGGTGTACTTCTTTACTTCTAATCTGAAAAGGATGGATTCTCAGTCGCAAAACAAGAAAAAATCTATATCCATAAAGAATGTATGCAACAACTACAAGAACGTGTTACTCGGTTCTCCGCTGGAAAAGATGTCTGTGTCCGTGCAGGCTCTGTTCTGGGGGCAGAGCTGTTTTATAACTATCAGTTCGTTTCTGTTTATCAACGAGTTTGGAATTAGTGCTACACAGCTGGGACTGTTGAACTTCCTCTTCGTTGCCGGACTGTTTGCCGGGCGGTTCCCCGTTGTCTATCTGCAAAAGAAATATTCCATCAGGTGTGCTTTCCTTGTCATGGCGGCTTTGGCTATTCTTACGTCTGCGGCCATGCTGGCGTATTACTTTATCGTTGGCAGCCACGACTTGATAGAGATTGTGGTGATTTATTCCTTGCAGAACATAGCTTTTGGCGGTCTAGCGATTCTTGGCGTGCGCAACTGTATCGTGGTGGGAGAAGAGAACAAAGGGTCGGCTACCGGCTTTTTCCATTTCTCCACTCAGTTTTTCTCATGGCTGGGAGTGGCTTTCGCACAGTACCTCTACAGTCTGGATTTCTCGTCGGTAATGATTCTGCAATATCAGATGGCTATTGTATTGCTCCTTTCGCTGGCTGGACTGGTGTTTTTCCTTCACTCCTATTCACGGCACAAGGATTTAATTGAATGAGGGGTGGACTATATTTACGAGTAACATATAACAAAAAAATAATCATTATATTATGGAATTAACTTTGCCATACTACAAAGAATACCTGAATGCGGTTTGCAGCTTTGTTGAAGAGATTGGCAGAAGCCACGGAGCTAACGACAAGGAGGCTTTGCAACTGCGACTTATCGGGGAGGAGACTTTTCTGTTTATCATGAACGGTATTCCTAAAACCGGAATTGACACTCAGTTTCATCTGCAATGTATTGAGGAGGAAGACGGTCTGCTCTTTGTCTTCTCTAACCACGGACGACCGATGAATGCCCGCAACATTCCGGCGTTTAATCCTGATGAGGCGGATGCTACAGCAGATGACCTGTCGCTTACTATGGTGCGTTGCTTCAGCTATGAGTTTGGCTTCAACAATCTGGGAAAGGACGGATGGGAACTGAGAATACGCTTCCGCATGGAGAATTACAAGCGACTGGAACTGATAAATGCGTCTGACAGCGACTTTGAGCATGAGGAGCAGGAGCCGTTTTCTGTTCGCCTTTCTACGGAAAAGGATGTTGCAGGGATTATTGACCTCGTATACAAGACTTACCGCTATTCTTATGCAAAGACTTTCTTTTATAACGAAAAGGAACTGGCACGCCTTATTGCCGAGAAAAAGATTTTGTCGCTCGTGGCTGTTACAGAGTCGGGCAAGGTTATCGGGCATAATGCCATATTGCTGGATTCTGAACGACTGGGAGAGGCAGGAATGTCGATGGTTGACCCGAATTACCGCAAGTCGAAGGCTTTCCTTTCGCTCGTGATGAATACTGTAAGGGCTGTGAAGAAAAATTATCCTGATTTCCTGTGCTATGCCAAGTGCGTTACGTCGCACAGGCGTTCTCAGGCGTTTGTGGCATCGTTTGCTGCCAATATGCTGCAGCTGTCGGTTTACCACCATGCGGATTTTGTAGGTATCAAGGGGGATACGAATGAGCGCGAATCTTTGGCCTACTTTATATCTAACATGGGAAGCAACAAAAAGGAATGTAAGAATATTTATGTGCCGGCAAGACACAGGGATGTTCTATGCAGTATTTTTGACAAGGCTAAAATTAATGTTGGATGTATTGCCGACGAGATGGCGGAACTGACTGAGGGGAAAAGCGTAATTGAACTGAATATTATGCCCGAAAGACAGTATGTTGACCTTGAGGTGAAGAGCATCGGGACTGACTTTTTCCAGGTATTGAGGAAGCTGACAAACAATGTGCGTCAGAATGGTGTTATTACGGCGGAGCTTATTGTGCCGACCGACATGCCGTTTGCTACTGGATGGGATGAGGAACTGAACCGACTTGGATTTTTCTTCTGTGGCATCAAGCCTTTAAAGGACGGCTCATGGGCTTTGGCTTACACCAACTTGCTGTATCAGTCTTTCGATTTCGGCAAGATGCAGTTCTTCTCTGACGATACGAGAGCTCTTTGCCAATATGTGAAGGGGGAATATGAGAAAACTTTACTTTAAAGTCTGAATAGTACAAGTTTCGGATTTAGTTATTCCCCTCCCCCGCCTCCCCTTGTCAGGGGCGGAGCAGTTACTCTTTCTGCCCAAAACAGAGATATTTATTGATAAATTTAGTATTGATATAGATATAGTAATGACAAATATTTAAGGTTATGGCAATTAAAGGTAACTGCTCCGCCCCCGGAGGGGGAGGGGAAGATTATAAATTAGAAACTTAAATAATTTATATGGGATGGCGGAGAAGCGGAAGAGGATATTACTCTTCCGATTTTCTATCGTCTACGGTTCCCATTTCCGATAATCTGCCAAAAGAACAACAAAGCCTCGCTTTACTTCATCATTCGGAAAATCAAGTTTAAAGAGATTCATACTTCTGTCGAAGTCTTTTATCGTCAAATATCTGCTCTGGAATATCATTGGTAATGGCCTTTCCATATCGGCACGATAGTCAATAAATTGTTCTGCCATGTAATATTTCAAACGTTATTCATTGAATAACAGACAAGACATAATGTACTTGCACAAAGAGCAAAAAGAAAATCGGGAAGAAACTGCCAAAGCCTCTTCCCGATTGGAATGTATAATAACTATGTTTCTAAATTACTCTGCCGGAATCCAACGTGGGTCACCAATATTCTTGTAAGAGCTATTCTTAACGGTGAAATCACCATCCTTTTTAGCTGGATTCACCCAAAGTTCAGCAGATGTCTCGGTAATCTGAGAACCAATTGTATAGTTTTCTGCCCATGTGAAGTCAGATGTATACAATGTTCCATCCTGATTAACTATATCTTTCATACTATTTCCCTTCATTGGTTTAGTTGGATCATAACCTCCATTATTAACACCAATCAAAGTGTTTGTACAAGATACTGATACCCCTTCCTTCTTCTGAACATCGAAGTAAGGCTTGCCTGCAGGAACACAGTTCCAAATAGTACAGTGGTCAAGTGTTATCGAGAAGTTTGCCTGACTCGTGTTTGTCAATACAGAGTTTATTGTATTGAATGTAGTGTTTGAAATCTGCACCGTACCAAGAGTCAGAGAAGCCTGATCCTTCGTGTTGACCACACCATAACTACCAATATCTGTCAATACGCAATCATTAATCTTCATTGCATTGACATTTGAATTTACGATTTTCTGGAAACGGAATATACCGCGGATTTCATGAACGTTACATTTTTCCATCTCAAGAGAATTGAGGGTGAACGTGCCATCCTGATTTACCACATAACCATCACCATTCGAACCATACTTTATATCCAGATTATAGAAGCGCAGTACATCCATCTCTGAAGATTCAAATGAAACGCCCTTAAACTTCAATGAAGGTTTTGTATCGCCTGCAGCACCCCAGAAATAAACAGACTTGATATTCTCTGGAATCTTGATGTTAGCAACTGCAGCTTCTGTAGAAGTAGCAGTGTATTCCATTCCCTGTGGGAACACAATAACAACCTTGTCTGTTGCTGCATTCTGAAGAAGAGCACGAATGTCGTCGCCATCTGCAAGGGTAATAATCTCATATCCGTCAGGATAAGCCTCTGTTGTCTTGAACTTCATCTTACCGCGAACATTCTCGCCATTCAACAACTGCACGGTATAAGAAGTTTTTGCCTGAACAGCCTCGCCACCGATAGTCAACGTACCGGCTGCAATTTCTTCAGCCGTAACATCTTTCTCAACGACAACTTCATCATCTTTTACAATCTGTGCCTTAGTGAGCTGTTTGTTTGGAGTGAAGTTTACCTGAACTTTATTGGAACCAGGCACAACATCCGTAATAATCTGCTCAGCCTTTGTCGTGAAGCTGTAGTTATACTCAGAATCATCAAGGTACTTCCAAGTAGATCCCTTGCCTGTTGTGGCACAACTCTTAATACGGAAATAATACTTTGTAGAACCCTCAAGTCCAGTCATAGTAAACGGAGAAGTCGTGATTCTCGCATCCTCCTTATCTCCATAGAAAATGCTATGCTCGGTAGTTTCTACGTCATCATAAAGAGTATCAGTACTGATTTCGATAACATAGTACTCAGCATTAGGCATTTTCTTGAATGTTACCTCTGCATTGTCCTCGCCTGCGCTTATGCTCACCTTTGAAGAGTGAAACAGACGGTCGTAAGCAGGGTCTACATCCCAGTCGTTCGTCTCGGTACATGCCGTGAACGACGCACCTCCAAGGAACATCATAGCTCCAAAGAGTGCCTTGCTTATAATTGATTTATTCAGTTTCATTTTATATTCGAAATTAAATATTATTTATGGATGAATCCGTAAGAGTTCTGCAAAGAGCCCTCAGACTCATTAATTGTAGAACTGTAGATAGGCAAGAGGTAACGGTTCTTTACCGTAAGATTAAGACCACCGCTCAAGAACTCAAGGTTCGCAACGTTTGTCTTCTTGACGTTAGACTCCTTACCCTCATCTCCCCAGAATGTAACATACTTGTAGTCTGCAGCATTCTCTGGAGCCTCTCTATCATACCAGCGGATAGACTTCATATCAATCTTTACGAGTCCATTCTCTGTATATGTCTTGTAATACAGTTTCTCTGGATACTCGTAAATCTGAGTTTTGTAGTCTTCCTTCATCTGGTCAATCTTAGCACTCAACAGGTTCCAACGCTCGAGCTCGTATTTACGAACACCTTCACCAGCAAACTCCAATGCATTCTCGTCTACGATGGCATTGAAGAAAGCGTCTTTGTCTGAAGGTATTGCATCAATATAGCTCTGTGCAACTGACTTGTCTGCATCAGCATAAGCACGTTTGTGAACCTCTGCAAGAGCCTGGCGGGCGGTCATGCCACAACCACCGGTAGCAACATCCGGGTTACCATTCAATTCATTCATAACCTCAGCATACCAAAGAAGTACCTGAGAATAACGCAGCTTTACAAAGTTGATACCTGTACCAAACTTTACACCTTTCACCTTAGCCATAGCCGACCAATCGTCACTAAACTTGCGTACATCCCACTTACCACAATAGATATTGAAAGGTTTGTTACCAAGCATAGTCTCTGTCGTTACACCATTATCAACCTTAATCTCCATGTCTGAACATGTAACATCGCGGCGTGTGTCCTTACCGCTATGGTCGTACATCCAGAAGAGTGTAGAAGGAAGCTGAACGTTAGCCGAAGAGTTACCCTTCAAAGCATAGGCACACTGATCAGCGAAACGAACGCCAATACCGTAACCAAGCTCACTTGAGTTACCAAGTCCCATAGCTACTTCAAAGAGGTTCTCCTGATACTGAGTATCGAGAATCTGCTTGTTGATAAGTGTCCACTCATCATCAAAGCTTGGATTAAGCTTATGTTTGCCTGAGCTGATAACAGCATTCAGATGAGTAAGAGCAAGCTGATAATATTTTGTGCGGTCGGCATCGCTACAACGCTGAGTTGGATATGTAGGATCGCTGTTCTCTGTAGCAGTAACGTATCCCTCCTTTGCAGCCTCACGAATAGCCCATCCTGAACGCTGCAGAGCAATCTGTGCGAGGAGTGCATGAGCATATCCCTTAGTCATATGTTCTGTGGTGTAACCACTCTGACCAGCCCAAGGCAGATAGTTTATAGCCTCTTCAAGGTCTGCAATAAGAGCATCCATGATTACATCACGGTCTGTCTTACCGGTATTGATATTGGAAAGGTCATTTTTTGTAGGCTCTGTCTTGAAAGGCACATCACCCCAGTTGCGAACCAACTCATGATAAAGCATAGCTCTCAAGGTAAGGGCCTCGCCCTTATACTGAAGAAGTTGCTTTTCAGTCTTGTCGGTTGTCTCTGGAGAGATTCCCTTCAATCCTTCTATTATGTTGTTGCAATACTCGATACTCTCATAAATATGATCCCATGCATCACGAGACTTCTGGAAAGAAGCATCGTTGTCAGCATAATAGTTATTTAGATCACGTCCTTTTCCTTCAGCCTTGGCATTGCCTTCGCCATATGCATTTGCAAACTCAATGTCAGTATTTGTCATGAAAGTATAACAGAACACCTGAGAGTAAGTGTAGTCTTCACAAAGCAATCCGTATGCCTTGTTAAGCACATTCTGAGTATAGTATGTAGACTGCCAAACATTGCTGGCGTCGGTATCCGACGGAGATTCCTGATCAAGGAAATCGCTGCAAGAAGACAATGTTGCAAGAGCTACACCACCGAATACTATTGTCTTTAATATATTGTTCATTTGTTTTACTCCTTATTATATATTAGAATGAAACATTTACTCCGAATACATACAGACGGCTCTTTGGATAAGAAGCATAGTCTACACCCGGAGACATAGGAGACTTCTTGCTACTTGAGTCAACCTCTGGGTCATTGCCAGAGTAACCTGTTATAGTCAGCAAGTTATAACCTGTGAAGTAGAAGCGTACATTGTTCAAGAATACTTTCTTCAGCAACTTCTTAGGCAGAGTATAACCAATGGTCAAATTCTGCAAGCGAAGGAATGAAGCGCTCTCTACGAAATAGTCTGTAAGATACATTTTTGTAACGGATACAGGGTTGTAAATGCTTGCATTTGCATTTATCTCATTCAAACGTGCAATAACAGCAGCTTCATCGCCACCATAATACTGTGCCACATTTGTAGGATTAGCCAATGACAATCCATTTGCCGGATCTATATTGGTATATCTATTCACGAAATCTCCATTGAGGTTATATCCCTTTCGGGTATCGTGGTAGAATGAAGAACCAAGCTTCGTACCATTAACGATCTTGTTACCAAACTGATAATTGAAGAATACAGAAGCGTCAAAGCCATAGAATGTAGCATTGAAGCCGAAACCACCAGCCCAAGGAGCAATAGTATTACCAAGCTTTTCTTTTACAACATTGCCTTCGTTATCAACCTTCAGTTTTGGAGAACCAGGAGCAAGAGTACCCATAATCTTTGAGCTATTGTCTACGATACCATCGCGGAGTGCCCAATTCTTACCATTCCATACGAGTTCACCATTTGGATTCTTCTCAGCATCATAAGCAGTATAATAGCCACGGAGTCTGTAGCCCCATACTTCACCAAGCGAGCCGCCCTCTACGACACGGAAGTTCTGTGTTGTAGCACAGTCAGGAATACCATAGTTCGTATCCCACTCTGCACCCGTATTCAGCTTGTCAATCTTGTTCTTGTTGTAAGAGATATTGGCACTCATGCTAAATGTAAAGTTCTTCTTCTCAATGATTGAAGCATTAAGAGCAAGCTCGACACCCTTGTTAGAGGTCTGACCGAAGTTTTTATACATAAAGCTGTAACCAGAGCTTGAAGATATCTTGCTCTTCATAAGCAAGTCTTTCGTTGTATTCCAATAGAAATCCAATGTTCCGTTGATACGACTGTTCAATACACCGAAGTCAAAACCAACGTTACGTGTAATAGTTGTCTCCCACTTCAAATCTGTGTTTGACTTAGTATTACCAAGTTCCATTACAGTATTGAGAAGACCTCCGAAGTAAGGCTCTTTCAGTTTGCTGTAGTCATTAGGGAAAGAGAACGGCTGATAGATACTTCCTGAAGGAATACGGTTATTACCAGCTTCACCATAACTCAAACGCAGCTTCAAGTTAGAAAGCCATTTAGCATTCTTCAGGAATTTTTCTTCACTGATGCGCCATCCGAGAGCGACAGCAGGGAAGAAGCCCCAGCGATTGCCTGAAGCGAACTTACTTGAACCGTCAGCACGGAATGTTGCAGTCAAAAGATATTTGTCTGCATATGTATAGTTGATACGACCAAAGAATGATGCCATATTGTCTTTTGCACCAATGCGGTTTGCATTATTCTGTGGTGTACCGGCTCCCTGATGAGCAAGAACCTCACCGAGAGTAAAGTCTGTTGGGAAGTCTATTGTAGAAGAGTAATAATCTTTCTGCAGAGAGCTTGACCATTCCTGACCTACCAATACATTCAAGCGGTCCCCCTTTGCAAAAGCATTCTTTGTATCGTATGTCAAGGTGTTAGCATTACGCCAGTTGCGAACATCAGTACGAGTAATTCTTGATTTAGGAGCACCGGCACCTGTATTATCGTTACGAGTTGCCAACTTGTCCCAAGCCTGATCTATATTCTCATAACGCCAAGTATATCCGAACTCAGAACGGAAAGTAAAATGCTTGAAAGGTTTCCAGTTTAAGCCAGCGTTATAATCCTGACGGAAACGACGCTGCTGCTTATAAGTACCGTTCATACGGTCGTAAGGATCAATATCTGTAGAAGATGTTTCGTCGCCATCGTCATCAGTAGCGTTCAGCGGTTCAACAGGACGATATGTGATTGCCTTGTTGATAATAGAGTTTGAAGCACTTGAATCGTTTGTATCACCACCAGAGTTCAAACCGTTTACTACAGAATAAGCCAAACGTGCATTGAAGTCAAGAGAAAGCCATTTATTGAGATTAGTGTTCAACTTAGCATTGATGTTGTCCTTTGTAAAGTCAGACCCCATCATGATACTCTTGTCGTCAGTACGAGAGTAGCTAATATTGAACTTTGTATCTTTGGAACCACCGCTTACAGAGAGGTTGTAAATTTGCTGCAGACCTGTACGTCCGAACAATTTATCCTGCCAGTTGCTACCAGCAACAGACTTCCAAATATCCATATCTCTCCAGTCGCCGTACTCCTGATCCTTTCCATACTGAGTCTCATACTGATACTTAGCATAATCATATGGAGACAAGACATCAAGTTCTTTCATCACCTTACGGATACCGAGAGAAGCACCGAAGTTTACCTGAACCTTACCCTCTTTACCGCTCTTTGTAGTAACGATAACAACACCATTTGCACCACGTGCACCATAGATAGCTGTAGAAGAAGCATCCTTCAAAACGTCGATACTCTCAATATCGTTAGGAGCAATATCGCTGATAGAGCTTACCGGGAATCCGTCTACAATATAAAGCGGAGAGTTGTCCTGAGAAAGCGAACCACCTCCACGGACGCGGATTTTCACGTCAGCATCAGGCGAACCTTCTGTTGTAGTAACAGTCACACCTGCCATCTTACCCTGAATAGCCTCAGAAGCAGTAGATACAGGGATGTTAGCCAAATCCTTTGCACTAACAGAAGTAACGGCACCGGTCAAATCCTTTTTCTTTACCGTACCGTAACCGATTACCACGACATCGTTAAGGGTCGTAGCTTCGTCTTCCATTACGACATTAACACTGCTCTTTCCGCTGACATTAACAGTAGCTGTCTTCATACCGATGTATGAAACAGTAATCTGCTTGCCTCCGGAAAGATTGATGGAGAAGTTACCGTCAAGATCGGTAACTGCCATGTTTTTGGCACCCTTCTCCTGAATGGTAGCACCGATGATTGGTTCACCGTTGCTGTCCTTCACATTTCCTTTCAACGACTGTGCCGACAGGCTGCCCACTACGAAGAGCAGGAGCGCAATAAGCCCCAGTCTAAAAGATTTCAAATTACCAAACATAGTTATTAATTAAAAAAATAATATTAAAAAGATTTTGCAAAGATAATGATTTTTAATGTAGAAATAGCAAAATCTATAGTTAAAAAGCCAAATTCTGCTAAATTAGCCCCTAAATGCAAACGTTTTTACTCCCTGTACCCATAAATTTCTTTAAATCTTTATGCGTAGCTTGTTGGCATAATGCCAATTATGGGAAGTGCATATAGATAATATTTTTGTCTAAAATATCTTGCATAAGAACTTGTGATAATTGGCATACTACAAACAGAAGAGAGCGGCACCGATGGGGATGCCGCTCTCTATATAAATAAGGTATAGGATATTACTTTATAACCTTTGATGTCTTGATGCTACCGTCGGTCATCTTCTGAACCATGATGAGAACACCATGCTGACTGCCGTCAACACGTGCCCCCTGAAGGTCATAGAATATAGTAGAAGCAACATTCTCGGCATTTACCTTCAGAGAGTTGATGCCAGTGGTAGTTGTAGAACCGCCACCGAAACCACCCATAGCGTTTGCAGGACGAACCACGAACTTGTCTGCCGACTCACCAGCAGCAACAGGCCATGTTGTAGCAGAAGTCATATCAACAAACTTATCATCATAGAATACTGCATAAGCCTTTGCACCCTCAGCAGCAGTCCAAGAGATATTGCCGTCGGTTGCAGAAAGCAGACCGAGACCGATCTGAGCGCAGTCAGCATCTGGAGTCCATGTTGGGAACACTTTGTCGAGAGCATACTCGGCAGCCTGACCAGCAGTAAGGATAGTCTCCATAGTATTCTCCTTCTTGTCTTTCTTGAAAGTAAGCACGTTAGATGCAGGAGAAACCACATTGCCCTGAGCATCCATAGTGTTATACTCAACGAACTTGTCGGCAGGAACATTCATACCGCCAGTAGTGAAACGATCCTTTATAATCATGTCTGGCTGGAGGAGAGTTGTGTTCAAGTAAGCCAAACGAGGAGTGCCACCCCAAGCACGTCCGAAGTTGAAGTTCTCGGCATAGTTGTCTACAGTGCACTCATTGAGGACATACCCCCACTGGCAACCATTGTCAGTATAAGGCGCAGCGATAGTACAACCGCCCTTGCCGTCCTTGGCACGCTTTTCAACAACAATCTTACACCTATTATAATATACGTCGCCACCACCGCAGAGGAAGTCTACCGTACCGTGGATTTCTGAATCCTCCCAATAGTACTTTCCATTTCCGTTGCTGTAGTAAGTATCCTGATAAGAAAGCATCTTCACGTTCTTGCATATAGTGCCGTCGCCCTTGTCCTGCAAACATACTGCACGACCGGCAGAACCAGAGTTGTAATAGTCGAGAGCATTCTGCAGAGTCAAGTCCTGCATATAGAGGTTCTTGCCTGTAACGTAGAGTGTTGCCGTAGTACCGATACCCTCGTTCTTCACCTTAGGAGCATTCTTTATGATGGTTTTGTCCATGCTCTGTCCGATGATAGAGATATTGTTGCCCGAAACAGTGGTAAGCGCAGTCTCACCGAGGTCGTAAGTTCCGTTAGGCAAGAAGATACAAGTGCGCTCGTCAGCATTAGCATTAGCATTGGCGAGGTCGAGCATTGTAAGGAAGTTGCCGGCGTTTCCAGCCTCAACAACATAATATCCGAGTTCATTCTTCTCAGTAGAAGCATCACCGAGGTTAGCAACTACGAGTTTGTGGATATACATTCCGCCGTCGAACGAGAGAGTGAGAGTTCCCGGCTCGCCAGTGTATTCGATGCTCTGCATCACACCGTCGTTAGTCTTGTCGAGAGGAATAGTACCCACCTCTGTCTCACCGTTCTTCAGAGTAACTGTCGTAGCACCGCTGTATTTGCAACCAGTAAGGAAGATGAGAGAGTGGCGACCGGAAATGATGTCAATCTTGTCATCAGCACCAAAAGCCCAACCATGCTGCTTGTCGTGGAACGCACCGGCAGTAGGATTGAATCCCTCGTGGTCTTCTGCATAGAAGTAAGGGTCGGTAAGATTGTATGTATAGCGGTTCACGTCGCTTGCCACCTCGATATCTGTAGCCACGGCATAAAGAGCAGTAGGACCTGTTACGATATCCTCGGCAGTATATTTTCTGCCGCCGTCAGCCTCTTCAAACCATCCACGGAAAGCCTTTCCGTCAGCCACGATCACACCGTCAGAGTTTCTGAGCGTAGCGATAGGCGAATCCTTCTCCACCTGCTGAGTAGCCTCGAGCACAGTGCCGTCAGTATTATAATATGTAAGAGTATAGTCAGGCTTGAAAGCCACGGTCAGTTTGTATGTAGCGGTCTGGTCGCCAGCCTTTACAACGGCAGTAACGAGAGTGCTCATGTCGTCCACCTTTGTATATTCAATGCTCTGTATTTCGCCATTATCGGGAGTACCGAAAACAACAGGGTTATTGTCCTTGTCAACCATCTGCTCCTTCTTTGAAATCTCGATAGTGGCACACATGTTGCCGTCGTTGTCCTCCTCGCAGATGTCGGCAGTCTGATAGTCGGTGCCGTTCACCGTAACCTTACCTAAGGCAGGAGTCTTAGACAAATCCACCTGTCCATAGATAGCGAGTTCGAGGAGATAAGCATTTTGATTGTTTGTGATATTCTCGAAGCGGAGTTGGCAGTTTGTCTTGTTGATATCAACATCCACGTCGCAGCCTCCGGCAGGATTTGCAACCGAACTTGAAACCACTACCCAGTCAGCATCGCCATCGCCCTTGGCAAGGAGCTTCCATCCGCGGTTTCCGCCGGTAGCTCCATGACGGAAGTGAACCTTTGTGATTGAAGCGAGAGCCGAAGTCTCGATGTATGGATTATCGCTCTTTGCAGCCATCAGCATACCGCCTGTCCAATCCGGGAACTTACTGGTATTGAAGTTTGTTGCTCCAATCTGAGTGTTGAACACAGAGAATGTGAGAGTCTCATGACTGTATTTTGTCTTCCATGTAGCAGTAGTTACCTCTTTGTCGTTTGCAGCTGTTTCGTAAGCACCCCAGTTAGAGAAATCAGTCTTGTAGATTTCTTTTGTGGTGATAGCCGAAACGAAGGTAACCTGCACGCTATACAGATAGCTTGTTGCAGTGCCTACAATCTCCACATATCCCTTAGCCACCTCGTCGGTTGTAGCACGGTGCTCGGTCACGTCGGCTGTTGCTGCCACTCCGCCGATGGTGTAGCTCTGGTAGTTAGGGTAGTTTTCCACCACGACGATGTCGCGGGTAGACTTTACAGGAACCTGAAGCTTTGTTCCCTCGTTGAACTGTGCGTTGTTTCTGCCGACGCAATAGAGTTTTCCTTTTGTTGCATCAACATGCATAACTATTCCTTCTACGGTAGAAGGAATATCAACTGTAGTTCCTTGGTAGTTTGTCGCGGCTTGTATTCCTTCAGGAAGATCGTTCTTGAAGTCCCATTTTGCCGTAACATCCCCTTGTGCCTTTGCCACAATAGCGGCAAAGAGCATCACGACGCAAAGCGTCAATGAATGTAGTAAATGTTTCATTATGCGTTAGGTTAGTTTGTTAATAGTATGGCGCAAAGGTAAAAATTTAAACGTAAACTTGCAAGTTTTTCTTTTTTTAATATCAAAAATTCAACAAATACTATTCCTGATAATGGCGTCTAAAAGAAAAAGAGAGGCAATCAAAAAGTGTTTTCTGCCGCAATAAAGAAAAAAACACTTGGAAACTGCCTCTCGACCTAACAAAACTTATCCTCTAACAACTATTTACCTATTAAAAACTATCTTTCCGTATCATCGTCGTCATCCCAAAGACTGTTGTAACAAGTCGAGGAACTGCTATCATCTTCAAGCCAAATAGCTCCATTGTTGTTCTTTGCTCCCCATTCAGATCCTTGTCCATTACTCTCTGCAGCAAGCAATGATTCAATATTTACGCTATAGACAATTATCTCTGGCTTAATATAACTTTTCATATACTTTTTTCTTTTACAAAATTATTCGACAATATTATCTTATAACTATTTTCTTTCCATTGTGGATATATACACCCTTTAGCGGACGGTCTGTCTTAATGCCCATAACCGAATAGTACGCCCCGTCGGCAGCAGTCAAGTCTACGTCTTCAATATCCGTTACACCGCCTTCGTTCTCTTCATCATCGAAGATAATAGTCATTTTTGCAAGCGGCTGATTATCGGTATCTGTTTCATCGCCTATAAACTGTCCGTTGTAGTCGATATAACCGAACTTCGCCCCTACTCCATCATCTACGGTAGCATTTGCCGGAATACTCAAGTAAGCCTTGTTTGCCCCACTTCTGCCGTCCGCCGTAAAGCGGAAGAAGCCGATATAGTCATCGCCAGTCTGCATCTGCTTGTAATAGTTGGTTGAATGGAAATTGCCGAGTCCGAAGAAGCGATGAGTTATATTGCCGTTTGCATCTTCAGCAGCGTTGCCAAGGTTAGGCACCGCCTTTACCGTAGGCACAAGATAATTGTTCCATTCGTCACCGGCATAGCTGTCTGTATTTGCCCATAAAGCTTTATAGTCATCTTGCTCCGACAAGACATCCGACGGTCCTTCCTTCAAAGAGAAATTCAGCTTTTCCCCATCAGTGAATGTTCCGTTTGCCGGCACTTCTCCTATCAACACTACTCCCGTGTTTGCCGGAACATACTTGAGCTGGCGAAGGTATATCTTACCTTGTGAATAGCGGTTTTCCACTTTCTCCGGCTTTTCATATTTATAAGCCTCATACACTTTCACATTGTCGTCTACTGGTGCCATTGCCACATTATTACTGTATGTTCTGAGAAATTTCCCCACACGATAAGTGAACGGCATCTTTATTATCTTTGTTCCTGATATAGTATATCGAGAGATGTCATTCCCGTTTTTGTCAAGCTCTGGATAGAACCTTACCGTCCATATTCCCTCTGGACGGTTCCAGAGAATATCCTTTTTATACAAAGTTCCGCTTTCGTTTGTCGTCTCATCTTCCCTTGCCGTTATACGGAACTGCACATCATTTGCATCGCCTGCCATACAAGAATGGTGCTCATCCTCGTCGGCATCATAAACAGTTCTTGCAAAACCGGTATTGTTAGAAAGGTTGTCGTCAGTCTCTGCCCAATTCTGCTTTGTATCATGGTTGGCAACGAATCTGAAATATGACGTGCTGTATTTTTCGCCAAGGGTGGATAAGGTAAGCGAGAAGCAACGTTCATTGGCATCATAGTTCATATCACCTGCCGTAGAAGTATAGATCCAGTTCTTTGAATCCTCATCTATTGTTCCATTCACGGCATCACCTATCATAGACATGGTGTTTATTAGGAAGTCTGCCGTACTGCCGTTCACATAAATACTGCCCGATGTGCCATAGCTGCCGTCCTGCTTTACCAGTTCGTTGTCGCCACGGTTCGGATTATACTGAATTCTCTTTATACCGTGAAGATTCAAGGTGAATGGCTTTTGGTTCGCCCATACCTTGTCGCGATACTGACTGCTGGAATTGTAGTCATTTCCGCCGTTACCGAGGAAAAAGAGTTTTTCGTGGGTTCCCGAATTGTTGCTTAGACTCTGAGTGGCATGCAGGTTTGGCGTTGCCTTTATTGCCTGCTCATGCTGTTCTGATGAATTAACGTCGTTCACTACATATCCGATTCCCCAATAACTGTTCGTTCCGTTAAAATAAAGCGAAGCTTCAGTATTGTTGCTATATCCGCCGGTATTATTCTCACGAGTGTTATATAGCGGATGTGCCGTTGCCCCGTCCATATTACTAAGGAGATAAGCCACTCGCGTTTTTGCATCATGCTTTACCTGCCAGTCGGAAGGATTACCGCTTTCGTCAAGCGTAAAGGTGAAGGTGTACATACCGTCATCATCGGTCTGTCCGTCGTTACGCGTAACGAGGTTCCAATAGTTCGTCCCCTCAGCTATCGTTGTCGAACCGAGGAGTTTTAAACAGCCTTCTGTCGGTGTCTCCCCTATTGTTCCCACTGTTCCGTTGGTGAGCGGCCATGCCCCAGCCTCGTTTTTAGCACCATGCAGGTCATAGATGGCTCCCGGTCCGTAGACCTTTTTTGTTCCGTCTTCGTTTACTGCCAGTATCTGTGCATGAGCCGTTAGACATGCCGGAATGTTATATGTATAGCTTCCGTCTTTCTGTTGCTCAAACTTGAAATACAGATGCTTTGTATAGCTTATCGTTGAACCGTCGCCACCTGGATTGTATTCTCCACCTATATTATATGGTGAAAAGAAATTGCCTACAAGATAATATCCCGGAACTGCATTTATCTCCGAAGGATCAACAGGACTGTTGCCTCCTCCTGAGCCCTTCTTCTTACCATCTATCCACACACGCCGTATTGTCTCTCCTTCCGTGATATCAACATTTACCGTGAGGTATTCATATTCCCCGTTCGTATAACTTACTCTCCAAGCATTGTCACTACCGTAACATTTATTGGATATATAATAGGATACAGCATTCTGTGTTCCCTCTTCATTTATTGTCAGAGGGTCGTTATTGGCGTATGGCTGCATCTGGCTTCCCCACCCTGTCACACCGATACGAAATGAGAATCCTGTTTCTGGCATGGAAGTGATTTTCAGTGAATACACATTACTTCCGTATGCCGTGTTCGGAAGCATCTGATGATTACTTGGCACTTCGTATTTTCCCACCGTGCCGTTAACCATTTCTGCTGTAAGCAGATAGACATCTGCTGCTCTCATATTTGCTGACAATATTAGTAACAGCATAAGAATCCACAGACATTTAGTTGACTTTTTCATTAGTTTGAATTTTAGCTTTAATTTATTATTGTATATATGCTACATTATGTTATTAGTACTCTCTCTGTTTTTTACAGAGGTCTAAGTTATTAGCTTTTTATTATTTTCGGTTGCAAATGTATTAGAATTTTACTTGCTCTATCTATCCTTTTATGGAGAATATCGAGATAAGACAATGATAACGTTTGCATTAGTGTAACACTTACATATACATGATTGATAATAGAGTTTGCATTTGCCAACTTAAAAATCATTAATTTTAGGTATTTCGCAGATAATAAAAGCGCATTATATTTGCAGCGGAATATTAAAGAGAGAAATCCAAGAAAGAAATAGAGGATTACAAAAACATTGATGACTGACTAATCAAGTGAAGAAATTCAAGAAAAAATACATATCTACTGCATTAATTCTGATGTTCGCTACGATGGCTAAGGCTGACAATCTGAAAGGTAAGGTTGTGGATGCCGTAACCAACGAGGCGATTCCTTATGCCACGGTTACTATTACCGACAGCCGCGGCAGAAAGCATACTACAGTGAGCGATATGGCGGGAAACTTTTATATTAATAATGTAGAAGGCGGAAGGTATACCGTCAACGTGTCGTATCTCGGCTACTGCGACATATCGCAACAGTGCAACTGCTCTGCTGACTGCACGGCGAACGTTACCGTCAAGCTGAAGCAGGACAACAAGATGCTTGGCGAGGTGGTGGTTACGGCGCATGAGTCGCAGGGCATCACCACATCATCGGTTATTGACCGCAAGGCTATCGAGCATCTGCAGCCGTCGAGCTTCACCGACCTCTTGTCGCTTTTGCCGGGAGGAACTACCCAGTTACCCGACCTTACTAATGCCAACAGCATAAAACTGCGACAGGCTGGCTCGGGCGGAAGCAACTACGACGTGAGTTCGATGGGTACGGTTTTCATTACCGATGGTATTCCGATTAACAGCAACGCCAATATGCAGCTGGTGCAACAGGCTTCGAGCTCTACTTCTGGCGACCCGGATGCCGGGCGCAACCATACCACGAGCGGTGTGGATATGCGCAGAATACCGACTGACAATATCGAGAGTGTGGAGGTTATCCGCGGTATTGCACCGGTGGAATATGGCGATTTGACGAGTGGTGTGGTGCTTATCAAGCGCAAACTGAAGGCCACGCCGTTTGAGGCTCGCTTTAAGGCTGACTCTTACAGCAAATTGCTTTATGCCGGAAAGGGCATGCAGTTTGGTAGTTTTATAATGAATCTAAGTCTGGACTTTCTCGATGCGAAGTCGGACCCGCGTAACCCTATGAACAACTACAAACGGCTCACGGCTTCGGCAAGGTTGCAAGACACGTGGCGGCTCGGCTCTATGCAGTTGCGCTGGCGAAGCAACACGGACTATACGGGGTCGTTTGACGACGAGAAACACGACCCGGAAATTTTGAAACAGAAGGACGACAGTTATAAGTCGAGCTACAACCAACTGAGCATGTCTCACTCGCTATTGCTCACGCAAAAAAATGAATCGTTTCTTAAATCCCTCACTTTTGATGTTGCCGCCGCCTACGAATGGAGCCGCATTGAGCAGCAGAAGGCTATCAGTTTGAGTCGCGACATGGCGGCTTCTACTTCACTCGAAGAGGGAGAACACGACGGGGTGTATCTGCCTTACCAGTATTTATCTAATGTAACGGTGGACGGCAAACCGCTGAATCTCTATACTAAGTTGAAGGGATTGTTTGGCTTGACCACAGGGAAGCTCGTGCAGAGCATCACTGCCGGAGCGGAATGGAAAATGGACAAGAACTACGGAAGGGGACAGCAATATGACCCATCGCGACCTGTCTCACCGGGCACACAATACCGTCCGCGAATATACAGCCATATTCCTGCTATGCATCAGTTGAGTTTCTACTTGCAGGATAATCTGAAGATGTCTGTTGGCGAGAACTTGCTTACGACTCAACTTGGCGTGAGGGGCAGTATGCTGGCTAATCTCGACCGACAATATGTTATGAGCGGCAAGGTTTATCTCGACCCGCGATTTAATGTGCAGTGGCAATTTCCGAAGTTCTCTATGGGCGATAAACTGATGACGATTGACATTAACGGCGGCTGGGGACGGCAGACTAAGTTCCCTACCCTTTTGCAGATTTACCCCGACAAGGTGTATACGGATCTTATCGAACTGAATTATTTTAATCTGAATCCTGACTACCGTCGGCTGTTTCTGAAAACGTATATCGACAACCCGACGAACTATGGGCTCAAGCCTGCACACAACGACAAATGGGAGGTGAGACTCGGAGCTACATGGGATGGCAACTCTGTGAGCGTAACGTATTTTCGCGAACAGATGAACGACGGATTCCGCACATCATCAGCGGTAAAGTCTTATGCTTATCGCGACTACGATGAGAGTTGTATAGACGGAAATTCACTAAACAGCAAACCGTCGCTCGACAACCTGCCGTTTACTGACAAGAAGGTTCTTGGCTCGTATGGCATGACGACTAACGGGAGCAAGATGGTTAAGGAGGGACTGGAATGGCAGATTGCTACCAAGAGATTTGAAATAATCAAGACGAGGATGACCGTAAACGGAGCATGGTTTAAGACGACTTATACGAACAGCGAGCCGATGTTCCGCAGCAGCACAACGGCTGTGGTGGACGGAACGCCCGTGAACGACTTATATATAGGATACTACGACAGTAGATCGGGAAGCATAAGGGAACAGTTTAACACGAATTTCATGGCGGATACTTATATTCCGCGACTTGCTCTATCGTTCTCGCTCACGGCAGAATGTATGTGGTACACCTCGTCGCAATCTATCCGCACCAACGGTGTGCCACTGAAATATATCGACAATAATGGCAACATCCACGACTATACGGAGGAATCGAAGAGTGACATGTATCTGCAATGGCTAGTAAACAAATACAGCGACTCTGCCTGGCTCCGTCAGAAGGTACCGTTCTATATGTTTCTCAATCTGAAGGTTACAAAGGATTTCGGCAAATGGATGAAGCTGGCTCTCTTCGTAAACCGAATGATTGACTATATGCCTGATTATACTACAAATAGCGGACTGAAGGTGAGAAGGACTTCTAAACCATATTTCGGAATGGAGGTAAATTTCAGTATTTAAAGCCTCTCCCCCAACCCCTCCCCAAGGGGAGGGGAGTAATTACTCAAGCTCTCTGTTCTGATAACTATCTCAGTTTCAGCTATCTCAGCTCTCACAACTCTCTCAACTCTCATATTAGTCTTATATGTCTTATTAGTCTCATTAACAATAAACAAAAAAAACAATATGAAACAATTAAAACTTTTTATTATGCTCATGCTCTGTATGATTGGCATGGCATCGTGTAGTAGCGACGACGGACCGTCTATCGACACAACCCCATTTGACTTGAAGATTGCCTTGTCATTACCTGAGGGATACAAGGATGTAACGTTCTCTGACATTTCAGTAAAACTTACTGACGTGAACACACAAAAGGAATCTGCATTTACAGGACAAGTTGACGAACATGCCATTGTTACGCTGAATAATATCCCAGGCGGATATTATAAGATTGAGCTTACCGGAAAGATGAATTACAAGAACGATGACCTATTGAATAAGTCTGTTGATGTGGTGGCTTATAGCGACGGTATGCTTCTCAACAAAGAATTCTCTACGGCTGCCATGAACATAAAGGTTACATCGCAACCGGAACCTGACCCTGTCGACGTGGCATACAACGGTTTCGTCCTCGCCGAAATATTCTGTGCCGGATCGGCTAACCAAACGGGCAACTACTATTATGCCGACAAATATTTTGTTATCTACAACAATACCGACCACGTGCTCTATGCCGACTCGCTTGTTATTGCAGAGAGTGATTTCATGACTACAATGAAAGAAAATTATTCACCGGACATCATGGATACGGATATGGCTGTCGGTGCAATGTATATGATTCCGGGAACGGGACATGACGTGCCGGTTCAGCCGGGCGGCAAACTGCTCATCGCGGACAATGCCGTAAATCATACTATTGCCAACCCGAATTCATGGGACTTCACGGGGGCTGACTTTGAATGGTATGACGAATCTACTAATCCGCAGATTACCGACGTGAACAACCCTAACGTGCCTAATCTCGTAAAGATATACAGCAACTCTGTCACCGTGTGGAGTCCTCACACTCAGGGATTCAAGTCGTATGCCCTGGCAAGAATGCATGCAAGCAAAAAGGAATTCCTCTCTGACTATATGTATGACTATTCTTACCACATCGTGGGACTTACTGGCGAAGCTGACATGACGGGCAGCTCTTACCGTCTGCCGAACAGTTGGATTCTGGATGCCGTGAACATGAGTACTAAAGCTGGTTTTCAGTGGATTGTTACTTCGCCGGCTCTCGACCGCGGATTTACCTATAACTCTGATTTCAACTTCGACGATTCTCGTTTCGGGAAAAGCGTGCGTCGCAAGGTGACTTCAATGGTTGGTGAGCGTGCTATCCTACAGGACACAAACAATTCTACGGATGACTTCGAACCGAGAGTGAAGGCGGATCCATTCCATGTTTGGAAAAAATAGAGCTCTCTCCAACTCCCCCAAGGGGGAGAGAGCTGACTAACAAGAATAATTCTCCTGAGTTGTCTGATAAAATAAAAGAAACTGAATTATGAATCATAGATTTTCAATCCCAAGTTTTTTTAACTCTCTTCACCTTTGTCATGTCAGATGGGAGTTTTCTATCCCTCATTTGTCCTTCTCTTCCCCCCTTGGGGGGACTGAGGGGGGCTCCTTTTTCTCCCGTCTGACTGAGGGGGGGCTTGCCTTTCTCTTACTGTTGCTTTCCCCTTTGCAAGTTCATGCCGCCGACAGTATCCTATACAAGAAACTGGAGCATGAAGCAACACGCACGATATTTAAGAGCAATATGTTTGCTTCGCCGGCTCTTAGGAACATCATCAATGAACCCTCTATCTCAGAAATCGGTTTAAAGGGGATTTCTCAACCATCGGCGACTGCCCGAATCTCTCAACTCGGCACTGGGATGAGAGCTTTCAAGGTTGAGGCAACGAGTTTGCAACATCTTGGCAGCAACGACCTGGTATGGGGTAACGCCTCGTATGAGAACGGGAGGAAATATAGCGTGGTTTGGAATGAAACGAGCGATTTCTTTCAGCTCTACCCTTATGTGATGGGCGACCCAAAAGGTGGCAATATGAAATATGAAGAATATGAGCTTAATGGCGGATATTCCAAGCGGATTAAGGATATATTCTATGGTGTAGAACTGGGATATCGGGCTCTTTCGGAATACCGCGACCATGATCCTCGTCCTAATAATACCGTGGCTGACTTATACGGTTCTCTGTCTTTCGGATATGGCTTTTCCAAGAGATATGCTCTCGCCGTGAACATGGATGCAGGGAAGTACAAACAGACTAACGAACTGGCTTTTTATAATGAACTCGGTGCGCAGAAGGTGTTTCTTCTTACTGGCATTGCCAACGACTTCGCCCGTTTTTCGGGAAACAGCAACAACTCGTTCTACAAGGGGCACAACTTGGGCATTTCGCTCTCTCTCGCTCCAAGAAACGGCTACGGATGGATGTCGGACATAGGATATACGTTCACGCAGAGGGAGAGGATTCTTTCTGACCTTAACCGCATGCCGCTCAACAAGCTGAAGACGGACAGGTTCTCGGCATGCGTTGCTCTTATCCGTAAATGCTACGGGGTTAGAATCCATGGGGAATACTCCGACCGCAAGGGCTTCGACAATCTCTTTGGCGACCCGTCGGGCAGTGTTTACCCGCAAATCGGGACGAAAGAACAATATAATGGCTCTGTGGCTAATATTACGGCTGACGGATATTGGACGACAGAACTGCACAATGGTACGCTATGGAGTCTTGAACCAGGTGTAGGATTCTGTTCAATAAGTAACAAGCACAAGGACTCCGGAAACAGATTTGATTCTGACAATATTTTTTTCAAGCTAAAAGGCGAAATGGACCATATCTTCGGGAAGAACATGATTGGCATGAAAGCTAACGTTTGTCATCGATACAACATCAGTTCGGAAACAGACATCTACAATGCCTGCGACCCTTCGCTTACAACTACTATCCAGCAAATCGGAAAGTATTTCGACAAAGGCGAGACTTCTTTCGGCATCTCTGCCGAATACTCAAGACAAATATGGGGCAACAAGGCTCTATCAATTGCCTTTGGTTGGCAACATGCCTTGTATCTCGACGGAGAGAACAACAACTGCTATGAGGCGAAATTTGCAATTATATTATAATTAGGAATTAGGAAAGAGGAATTAGGAATTATTACTCCTATTTGTCATAATGGTCCTATTCAGTCCTCCCCAGTCTTCCCAACTCTCCAAGTTCTCCCAGCTTTCCCAGCTCTCCCAGCTCTCCCATTAAATAATAAAATCAAAATCAACAATATGAAAAAAAATCTATTTTTCTTTTCTGCCATACTTTTCTCCGTATCAGGTATGGCGCAAACTTTCTCTGGCGGCACTGGATCTGCCACAGACCCTTATCTTATCAGCAACGTGAACGACCTGAAGGAGATTAGCTCTATGGTAGACACTCCGGGAGAAGGCAACACGCAACAGACTTACGGCAAGTTTTTCCGCCTTACTCAGGATATCACGGAGCCGTTTAAACAGATGATTGGCTTTGAGGGATATTTCAAGGGCGACTTCGACGGCGACGGACATTCTATCAATCTTGATATCGACATGCCGACGGATGACTACGTGGGACTCTTCGGAACGGTCAAGACGGGTGCCGTGCACGACCTCGCCGTAACGGGTTCTGTAGTGGGCAGAAGGTATGTGGGGGCTATCGTGGCTAATCCAACCAATGAGGCTCGGCTATATAATCTTGCGAATTATGCCAATGTATCGTCTTCTTACTCAAGTATTGCCTATGTGGGCGGTGTTATCGGCGGTATAATATCTCAAAGCGACGGAACGATGGGCGGAGCTACCGTTAGCAACTGTGCAAATTATGGTACGGTATCATGCGACGGCGGTGCCGTGGGCGGTGTGATTGGATATTCAGGACAAGCTGTAGGCAACGTTATTAATGATATTGCAAATTATGGATTTATCGAAAACAAGGGTTCTCAACGTGTGGGCGGAACTATCGGCAACCCTATGTGGAACGACAAGGTTCACCGCATTGCGAATTTCGGAACCATGAGCTGTGAGAACATCTCCGGGTGTATCGGAAACTCTAACCCTACTGACTTGGGAGAAATATTCTACGACAAGCAGTATGCCCACAACTCTTTCGCCGTTACGGCTCAAGAGAAGAACACTGCAGAACTTACGGGCGAGCAGATGCAAAGTTCTCTTGGCAACGAATGGGTATATGCCGACGGACTGCTGCCGCGACCTGCTATGGGGGGATTGGAGAATAGTGATATGGCTGTGCTCTATGCCACCCCTATTATGCTTGCTGATGGCGATTGGCTCGAACAGGTTACAAAGGACTTCAAAGTGTCTATGGGTAATTCGTCTTACGGAACGGTAACATGGACAGCAAAAAATGATATTGTAGAAATTCTAAGCGACGGAACGGTTAAGATTAAGGGCAACGGAACGGAAGTGCTCACTGCTACGCTCGGTAGTGCTTCAAGAAGTATCAGCTTGAACATCGGTGAAGCTACTGGCATCAACGAGGTTATGTCTGACAGAATGACTGATGATTCTTGGTTTAATATCTGCGGAGAGAAGGTTTCTACTCCTTCACACGGTATATTTATTCATAAAGGTAAGAAAGTTATCGTAAGATGAAAAGGTTTTTATTATCTGTAATGATGACTATTACGGCTGTCAAAATGTTTGCCGTACCCGCTAATCCGCGTCCGTTTGTCTACACGCAACCTGATGGTTCGCGTATTACACTCTCGCTCATGGGCGACGAATATGCCCACTCTTATGTTGATGGGAATGGATTTGCCGTAACGATTAATGAAGACGGTTTTGTTACGAGATTGACAGAAAAGGCTGAATCTATATTGAGAGAAAGGCGCAAAACGACTCTGAATGAGAGGTCGCAACTTATGGGAAATCTGAAAAAGACAATAAGCAGAACTCCCGGCAAGAATTCTCACGGACTAATTATCCTCGCGAATTTCGATGATCTGAAATTCAACAACACAAGAGAGGAGATTTACAACCTGATGAACCAGCAAGGGTATAACAGAAATGGGGCTACAGGCTCAGCTCGTGATTATTTCGTGTCGCAGTCTATGGGACAGTTTGAACCTACCTTCGATGTGGTCGGTCCGGTGGATTTGGAAATGCCTTATCGTTATTATGGAGCTAACAATGCCAAAGGCAGCGACAAAAACGCAAGTGTGATGATTTTCTCTGCCGTACAGAAGGCTGCAGAACAGGGATTGATAAATCTCGACGATTATGATGCCGACAAAGATGGTATCGTAGATATGGTCTACGTGATTTATGCCGGACTCGGCGAAGCTGACGGTGGCGATGCCAATACGGTGTGGCCTCACATGTGGAATCTGCAGGCGAGCGCACAGTTTGCATATCAGCAGATTCAAGGAAAACGTGTTGGACTTTATGCCTGTTCTGCAGAATATCGCACGGACCAGTATTCTGCCGAAGGGAAATCCTTTAGCGGCATCGGTACATTCTGCCATGAATACGGTCATTGCCTCGGTCTGCCGGATATCTACGACGTAACGTATAGCAGCGGCTATGGCATGGCATCATGGGACATCATGTCGAGCGGTTCGTATCTGAACAACGGCAACACTCCCCCATCCTACAGTGCCTTTGAGCGTTACAGTGTGGGATGGCTAAACTACGACGACGCTACCATGGAGCGCGACTACGTGCTCTCCCCTCTTGCCGAGTCGAACCATGCCGTGCGACTCTCTTCGCCTACTAATCCCGATGAGTATTTCATCCTCGAAAACCGTCAACAGAATGGATGGGATGCCTACTTGCCGGCTCGCGGACTGATGATTACACATATCGACTACGACGAACAGGTGTGGAATCAAAATGCCGTAAATGCTGATCCAAAGCACCAACACGTGATGATGATGGCAGCAGACAACAGTTGGGCGAAGTCTACCATTAGCGGCGATCTCTTTCCTGGTCTGCTTAACAACACCTCATTTACGGATTTTTCTAAGCCAAGTTCCTTGTTATGGGACGGTACCCCTCTTAGCAAGCCCGTAACCGGCATCCGTATGGACGGAACGGATATTTCATTTCATGTTGGTATCGACGCAAGCGGAATAATGTCGCCTTACTTCGAAGACGATTCACACGGACAAGACATAAAGACATTCTCTATTGACGGTAAACTTATAGAAAGGCAAGCAAAGGGAATTGTTATAGAAAATGGAGTGAAGAGAATAAAATAATGCATTTATCAGAATAGAATAGTGCATTCATCTTTTATCTATATAATAAGGTGTAATTCCAAACTTGAATAAAATATCATAAAACCTTTCTTGTTTTACGAATAAAATACTAATTTTGCAGCCGATAAACAATCGCGGGTATTCGTATCACTCGCTAAAAACAAAACAACATTATGATAAAAATCACATTTCCAGACGGATCTGTTCGTGAGTATGAACAGGGCGTAACTGGCTTGCAGATTGCAGAAAGCATTTCGCCTGCTTTGGCTCGCAACGTATTGGCTTGCGGCGTAAATGGCGAAACAGTAGAGTTGAACCGTCCTATCAACGAGGATGCAAATGTAACATTGTACAAGTGGGAAGACGAGGAAGGTAAGCATGCCTTCTGGCATACATCTGCACACTTGCTGGCTGAGGCTCTCCAGGAGTTGTACCCTGGCATTCAGTTCGGATTCGGTCCGGCTGTAGAAAACGGTTTCTTCTATGATGTCATGCCGGCTGACGGCACAATCATCAAGGAGAGCGATTTCGAGAAGATTGAAAAGAAGATGAAGGAACTCGCTTCTAAAGACGAACCGCTCGTTCGCAAGGAAGTGTCAAAGGCTGATGCCTTGAAGGAGTTCCGTGCCGACGGTCAGGAGTACAAGTGCGAGCATATCGAACAGGATCTTGAAGACGGTACCATCACTACCTATACACAGGGATCGTTTACAGACCTCTGTAAAGGTCCTCACCTCATGAGCACTGGCGCTATCAAGGCTATCAAGATTACAAGCGTTGCCGGTGCTTTCTGGCGTGGCGATGCAAAGCGCGAGCAGATGACTCGTATCTATGGTATCACCTTCCCAAAGAAGAAGATGCTCGACGAATATCTCACTATGCTTGAGGAGGCTAAGAAGCGCGACCACCGCAAGATTGGTAAGGAGATGGAGCTCTTTATGTTCTCTGAGCGTGTTGGTAAAGGTCTGCCTATCTGGTTGCCAAAGGGCACACAGTTGCGTCTGCGCTTGCAGGAACTGTTGCGCAGTCTCTTGAAGCCATACAACTATCAGGAGGTTATCACTCCGGGTATCGGAGGTAAGAGTCTTTATGTTACTTCGGGCCACTATGCTCACTACGGCAAGGATGCTTTCCAGCCTATCCACACTCCTGAGGAGGACGAGGAATATATGCTGAAGCCGATGAACTGTCCTCACCACTGCGAGATTTATGCCCGCAAACCACGTTCTTACAAGGATCTGCCTCTGCGTATAGCAGAGTTCGGAACTGTATTCCGTTATGAGAAGAGCGGTGAGCTTCACGGACTTACTCGTGTGCGCACATTCACTCAGGACGATGCTCATATCTTCGTTCGTCAGGACCAAGTGAAGGCTGAGTTCGAGAATGTTATCGACGTTATTCTCAAGGTGTTCAAGATTTTCGGTTTCAACAACTACGAGGCTCAGATTTCTCTCCGCGACCCTAAGGATACAGAGAAGTATATCGGTAGCGACGAGATTTGGGAAGAGAGTCAGAACGCTATCCGCGAGGCTTGCAAGGAGAAAGGTCTTAACTGCCGCGAGGAAGAGGGCGAGGCTGCATTCTATGGTCCTAAACTCGACTTCATGGTTAAGGATGCTATCGGTCGTCGTTGGCAGCTGGGAACAATTCAGGTGGACTACAACCTGCCGGAGCGTTTCAAACTGGAATATACTGCCGAGGACAACTCGAAGAAGACTCCTGTTATGATTCACCGTGCACCGTTCGGTTCTTTGGAGCGCTTCACCGCCGTTCTCATCGAGCACACCGCAGGTCACTTCCCATTGTGGCTCACACCTGATCAGGTTGCTATCCTGCCTATATCTGAGAAGTATAACGAGTATGCACAGCAGCTCGCCAAATATTTCGACGCTCAGGGCGTGCGTGCAAAGATTGACGACCGCAACGAGAAGATTGGTCGTAAGATTCGCGACAACGAGATGAAGCGTATCCCGTATATGCTTGTCGTTGGCGAGAAGGAACAAGCCGACGGTACTGTTGCCGTGCGTAAGCAGGGCGGCGGCGATCAGGGCGTTATGACTAAGGAAGACTTCGCTAAGAAGATTAACGATGAGGTTAAAGAAATGCTCAAAGCACTGAATGATTAAAATTGAAAGATTCAAGAATTGAAGAATTGAAAATTCAAGAATTCAAAGATTCAAAGATTCGAAAATAAAAGGGATGACTTACGGATTTTATTCCGTAAGTCATCTTTTTTTATAAAACTGACATATATATATTATTCCTCAATATATCGTATAAATAAAAATAATGAGTAACTTTGCAACCGTAAAATGGATTCAGGAAAATAAAAGAAATGGGTATCAGTATAAATAAAGGCAAAAAGGAAATCGACATGCTTCACGGACCATTGCTGATGAAGATTCTTATTTTTGCCCTACCACTCGCCGCAAGCAGTTTGATGCAGCAGCTGTTCAATTCAGTTGATGTTGCCGTAGTGGGACATTTTGCCAACAAGGAGGCTCTTGCCGCCGTGGGAAGTAACGCCCCGGTGATAAATCTTCTCATCAATCTGTTTATGGGTATTTCGATGGGTGCCAACGTTATCATCTCAAACCACATCGGACAGAATGACAGCAAGAGTATTAAGGATGCGATACATACTGTGGCTCTGGTGTCCGTGGGAAGCGGCATATTCCTCATGTTGCTCGGTATCATCGTGGCGCGACCTATACTGGAACTTATCGACACGCCAGACAGCGTGTTGAGTCTTGCAGTGGTCTATCTCAGAATTTATTTCTGCGGCATACCGTTTTTCATGGTGTTCAACTTTGCCTCGGCTATTCTGCGAAGCATGGGCGACACAAGGCGCCCATTATATATATTGCTCATTGCAGGAACCGTAAATACCGTTCTTAACCTCTTCTTCGTTATTTGTCTGCACATGAGCGTGGCTGGCGTGGCTATTGCCACTTGCATATCAAACGTTATAAGTGCAACACTTATCGTCAGAATATTGATTCACGAGGAGGAGCCTTACAGACTGGACTTCAAAGGTATGAGGATAAAATGGACTGAGCTGAAGAGGATGCTACAGATTGGAGTGCCGGCAGGAATACAGGGCATGATATTCTCGTTTTCAAACGTACTCATGCAGTCGGCTATCAACGGCTATGGAGCTGCAGCAATCGCCGGTTCGGCAGCATCACTCAACTTTGAGTCATACTGCTACTTCCTTGTCGTAGCCTTCGACGGTGCTGCAATAAGTTTTATCGGTCAAAACTATGGAGCGGGTTACAACGACCGAGTGAAACGTGTGTTCTGGATTTGCATGGGCTTGGGCTTTGCCGCCTGTTTGGTGAGCAATCTGCTAATCACATGGCAGCACATACCCTGTCTTAGTCTTTTCTCAACCGACCCTGAAGTTTTGAAATTCGGTTCAACTCGTATCTTCGTTGCCCTTGCCACCCAGTCTATCGCCTGTCTGTATGAGATTCCAGGAGCCTCATTAAGAGGAATGGGAAAGTCGATGCTTCCTACACTTATCACGATATTCGGAACCTGTCTGCTGAGAATTGTATGGATTTTCGGTGTAGCAGAACATTTCAAGAGCTTCAAGGTGCTAATGATGGCTTATCCTGTGTCATGGACTCTCACCGGAATAATGATGAGCATCACGTTCTGGATATTCGTGAAGAAAAAATTAAGAATGAAGAATGAAGAATGAAGAATGATAGTTACTCCTATTTGTCTTATATCTCCCAGTTCTCCCAAAGCTCCCAGTTCTCCCATAAAAAAAACAAAAGAAAAGCAATGCCACAAATAAAGACCCTATACGTTAGCGACATGGACGGCACCTTGCTAAATCAGTCGTCCGTCCTGTCTGAAACGACAATAAAAAAACTGAATTCGCTGATAGAGCGCGGTGCTATGTTTACAGTAGCCACAGCACGCACACCAGCCACCGTGGTTGATTTGATGAAACGAGTAAATGTCAACCTGCCATTTATCGTAATGGCAGGCTGCGCCATGTGGGACAATAAAAAACAGGAATATGCTTCGGCAAGAACAATCTGTCGAAACGACATCCAAAAGTTTATCAACATCTTTGAACGCCACGGCAATACCCCGTTCTTATATTATAAACACGGCAACCAGATTATTGTCCGCCACAGCAACCATCTGTCTGAAGATGAGCATGAGTTTATAGACCCAAGAGTAACTGGTCCACTAAAGAAACTCATTACAACAGACAAGCTGTCGGCAGAGGATTCTACCGACGAGTTGATGCTCATCTTCAGTATGGGAAAATTCCGTGACCTGAGGGCAATCGCCGACGATATTGACAGCGAGGGAATAAGTTGCACATACAACTGCTACCACGATATCTTTAATGACGAATTGGGATTTATCGACCTCTACACCCGTGGTACGACAAAAGCAGAAGCCATCAAAGAACTTGCCGCAAAAGTGGGAGCAGAACGTATCGTTGTGTTCGGCGACAACCTCAACGACATTCCGATGATGCAGATTGCCGACCATAGCGTTGCCGTGGAGAATGCCTACGACGAGGTAAAGGCGGCAAGTGATGAGGTTATCGGCACGAACGAAGACGACAGTGTGGTGAAATGGATTGAGGCAGACTTCAACAATCTATCCAATTCGAAATAATCTGTTTGCCAACGGGAGTCAAGACACTCTCGGGATGAAACTGCACCCCACGAACATCTAACTCACGATGGCGAAGCGACATTATCTCCCCATCAGGACTCTCCGACGTTACTTCAAGACATGAGGGCAGAGTACTTCTGTCTACCACCCAACTGTGGTAACGCCCTACTTCAAACTCCTTTGGCAAACCATTGAATAATATATCGTCTGCCACGACCCTACACGGAGTGGCAACACCATGATATACATTCTGCAAATTGCGCAACGTACCGCCAAAGACTTCGGCTATCGCCTGATGCCCAAGACACACACCAAGCAGGGGCTTCTTTCCTGCATACGCCTTTATAACATTGAGCAAGAGTCCAGCCTCGCTCGGTATTCCCGGACCGGGACTTAGCAATATCTTGTCGTAACAGGATAAATCTTCTATTTTAAACTTGTCGTTGCGAACGACATCAACTTCAACATTCAAGCTGCGTACGAGATGTACGAGATTATAAGTAAAGCTGTCGTAATTATCTATAACTGCAATTTTCATGATTTTTATTTTTTTATTGGAGAATTGGGAGTTCTGGGAGTAATAAGACGGATAAGACTAATAAGACGGATATGAATAACAGTAACTCTTAATTCCTAATTCCTCTTTCC
>DCBP01000007.1:0-916 GCA_002314055.1 Prevotella sp. UBA1104 | reverse complement strand
CTCTTTCCTAATTCCTAATTCTATTAATCGCTTCTCTCAAAGCCCCAAGTTTGTTGTTCACCTCCTGCAACTCATATTCCACATCACTCTTAGCCACAATGCCACCGCCAGCCTGAAACCATAGTTCACCGTTACGGCTTACGAAGGTGCGGATAGTAATTGCCTGATTAAGATTACCATTAAGACCAATATAGCCAACACAACCGCCATACGCTCCACGACTATGCGGTTCATACTCACTGATAAGTTGCATAGCCCTCACCTTAGGTGCACCGCTAAGTGTGCCGGCAGGAAAAGTATCGATAAAAGCCTTAATAGAATTGGCACCTTTGTTTAACGTACCGCTCACTCTACTAACGAGATGCACCACATGACTGTAATACTGAAGGTCCTTATAGAAATCCACCTTTACATCATGACAGTTGCGCGAAAGGTCGTTGCGGGCAAGATCTACAAGCATCACGTGCTCTGCATTCTCCTTTGGGTCATTACGCAGATACTCGGCAGCACGACGGTCAGACTCTGCATCCCCCGTGCGTTTCGTTGTTCCGGCAATAGGGTCGATATAAGCCTTACCACCGTCGATACGACAATGCGTCTCCGGACTGCTCCCTATCAGGCGGAAGCCACCGAAATCAAAATAGAAAAGATAAGGTGATGGATTGATACTGCGGAGCGAACGATAGAGCTGGAAATCGTCGCCCTCATAACGCTGAACAAAACGACGCGACAATACAATCTGAAACACGTCGCCTCGCTGACAATGACGTATGCCGCGACGGATATTCTCGCGATGCTCGTCGTCTGTAAGGGTGGATGTCGTTTCACCAACACTATGAAATGGATACACCTGTGGCACACCATGTTCTATTCTCTCCAGAATATCATTGATTCTCTTTTTTGTAGCATCATGATT
>DCBP01000039.1 GCA_002314055.1 Prevotella sp. UBA1104 | reverse complement strand
CATTTAACGGAAGAACCAAAAATATTGCATATAAACATATATTACATGAAGATTTTTATGGTTCTTATCAAATTATAGTACAAGTTCTTTCTTTTATAGAAAAACGTCATCAGACAAACTCCAGAACTCCATTTTACGTATAGTGCTAAATGTCTCCTCTGCCCCCATATACATAAATGTACTAAAATTTGAGAAGACCCAAATTTTTTTATAAAAAAAGGACTGTAGCTTCTTGCCACAATCCTTTTATATATTCAGTTTTGAGATGTTTACGTTAAAAATTAAGATTATAATCAACTGAAGTAGCTTTTGAACTTCTGGAAGATAGTCTGCTTTGTTGTAGCATCGCCCTTGAAATTGTCGCTCTGCTGCATCTCCTCGAGAACCTTCTTCTCGTCCTTCGAGAGAGTTTTCGGCACGTAGACGCTGATGTGAACCACCAAGTCGCCGTTGCCGTGGCCATAACCCTGAACGGCAGGCAAGCCCTTGCCTCTCAACCGTAGAGCCTTGCCCGGCTGAGTGCCCGGTTCAATCTTTATCTTCACCTTGCTGCCGCCGAGAGTTGGAATCTCAACCTGTCCGCCGAGAGCAGCCGTTGGGAAGTCGAGCAGCAGGTTGTAGATAAGATCCTGTCCGTCGCGCACGAATGTGTCGCTCGGCTCTTCCTCAATAAACACCTGAATATTTCCGGCAATACCGTTATGAATACCGACATTGCCCTTGCCCGGCACATTAACCACCATGCCTTCAGCCACACCAGCTGGAATCTTAATCTCAACGACCTCTTCGCCTTTCACGACACCAGTGCCGCCACAAGCCTTACACTTGTTTTTGATAACCATGCCCTCGCCTTGACAAGTAGGACAAACACTTTGAGTCTGAATCATACCGAACAAACTCTGTGTGGTTCTAGTCACAACACCACTTCCGTGACAGGTAGGACAAGTTTCCTTGCCGCTTCCGTTTTCAGCTCCGCTACCATGACAGTGAGAACAAGTAACGTCTTTCTTAACCTTGAATTTCTTTGTAACGCCAGTAGCGATTTCTTCCAAAGACAACTTTACTTTAAGTCGCAAATCGGCTCCACGATGCTGAGCCTGTCTGCCACCGCGCTGTCCGCCGAATCCGCCGCCATGTCCGCCGAACACATCGCCGAACATAGAGAAGATGTCGTCCATAGAGAATCCGCCGCCACCGAATCCGCCGAATCCGCCGGCACCGCCACCGCCCATCGGACCGTCGAAGCCGAACTGGTCGTACTGTTGTCTTTTCTGCGGGTCGTGGAGTACGTCGTAAGCTTCAGCCGCCTCCTTGAATTTCTCTTCAGCCACCTTGTCGCCAGGGTTGCGGTCTGGGTGGTATTTGATGGCGATTTTTCTGTACGCCTTCTTTATCTCGTCTTCCGAGGCATCCTTGCTTACGCCAAGCACCTCATAGTAGTCTCTCTTTGCCATAATTCTAATTTAGAGTTTAGAATTAAGAATTTATAGTTGTCGGCTGCGCCGATTAAGAGTTTTGTAAATTATGAATTATTAATTCTAATTTTTAATTCAAAAATTCTAAATCGCAGCGAAGCGAGAATAACTCTATATTCTTAACTCTACATTCTTATTACTGTCCCACAGCCACTTTAGCGTGTCTAATCACTTTGTCGTTCAGGGTATAGCCAGTCTGCACACAATCGAGCACCTTACCCTTCTTGTCGTCGCCCATACCCGGCACCATAGCCACAGCCTCATGGTAGTCGGTATTGAAGTCAGCATCTTTGGTTTCGATTTTACTTACACCAAGTCCTTTCAGGCACTTCTCAAACTTCTGGAAAATCAGTTTCATACCCTCCTTCAGAGCCTCAACATCTTCCGTCTTTTCGGCAGTAGCAAGAGCCCTCTCCATATCGTCCATTACAGGGAGAATGGCAGAAACAGCTTTCTCTGCACCGTTTACGATAAGCTCAGCCTTCTCCTTCATCGTTCTCTTGCGGTAGTTGTCAAATTCGGCAACGCTACGCAGATACTTGTCTTTCAGTTCGGCAATCTGCTCGTTTGCTTTCTCCAACGGATCCTTGTCTTCCTCTTTCTCGATAGCCTCTTCTTGACCTTTCTCTTTGTCCTCTTCAGAGGTTACCTTTATATCCTGTTCGTTTTCAGAGCCTTTCAACTCCTCTTCCTTCTTTTTTGTATCTTTCTCTTTGCTCATAATTATAATCCTTTTTGCTACCTCTTAGCAAAAACCTTGCCAATGTGAATAAAACTGACAATTATTCGTACATCTTTGCTCTCTGTTCCTTGAGCTGCTCGTCGTAGATATAGTCGTCATACTGCATCAGTTTGTCGATAGTGCCCTTTGGAGTAAGTTCGATGATGCGGTCGGCAACGGTCTGGATGAACTCGTGGTCGTGGCTACTGAACAGGATGTTGCCCTTGAAGCCAACAAGGTTGTTGTTGAACGCCTGAATACTCTCGAGGTCGAGGTGGTTGGTAGGAGTGTCGAGGATAAGGCAGTTGGCATTTTTCAGCTGCATACGTGCAATCATACAGCGCATCTTCTCGCCTCCGCTCAGCACGTTCACCTTTTTCATAACCTCTTCGCCGCTGAACAACATTCTTCCCAGATAGCCCTTCATTGCCACCTCGTTGCCCGTGCCATACTGACTGAGCCAGTCCACGAGGTTCATGTCGCTCTTGAAGAACTCGGTGTTGTCGAGAGGCAGATAAGCCGTGGTGATGGTTACTCCCCACTTGTATGTACCTGCCTGAGCCTCACGGTTGCCGTTGATAATCTCGAAGAGGGCTGTCATCGCCTTAGGGTTATGGCTGAGGAACACCACCTTCTGTCCCTTCTCGATGTTGAAGTTCACGTTGTCGAACAATACGGTGCCGTCGGCATCCACAGCCTTCAGACCCTCAACCTCAAGAATCTGGTTGCCCGGTTCGCGCTCCATCTGGAATATAATTCCCGGATATTTGCGTGATGAAGGGCGAATCTCCTCAACGTTGAGCTTTTCGAGCATTTTCTTGCGGCTCGTGGTCTGCTTGCTCTTTGCCACATTGGCAGAGAAGCGGCGGATGAATTCCTCCAGTTCCTTGCGTTTCTCCTCTGCCTTCTGGCGCTGGTTCTGCTGCTGGCGAAGGGCGAGCTGCGAACTCTCATACCAGAAAGAGTAGTTTCCGGCAAATACAGTAACCTTACCGAAGTCGATATCCACGGTCTGAGTGCTCACGGCATCAAGGAAGTGGCGGTCGTGGCTAACCACGAGAACCGTCTGCTCCACGTTGCTCAGGTATTCCTCAAGCCACTGCACGGTGTCGAGGTCCAAGTCGTTGGTCGGCTCGTCGAGAAGCAGGTTGTCCGGGTGCCCGAAGAGAGCCTTTGCCAACATCACGCGCACCTTTTCGGTGTTTGACAGCTCGCTCATCATCTTCTGCTGCATGTCTTCCTTGATGCCAAGGTTAGACAACAACTGGGCGGCATCGCTCTCGGCATTCCATCCGTCCATTTCGGCGAATTTCATTTCCAGGTCGGCAGCACGGTTTCCGTCCTCCTCCGTCATCTCTGGCTTGTTATACAGAGCCTCGCGCTCCTTCATGTTTTTCCAGAGCGGCTCGTGCCCCATGAGCACGGTGTCCATCACGCTGAACGCGTCGTATTTAAAGTGGTCCTGATCGAGCACAGAGAGACGCTCGCCCGGTCCGAGCTCCACGCTTCCCTTGTTAGGCTCCAGCTCTCCGCTGATAGCCTTGAGCAGAGTAGATTTACCGGCACCGTTGGCACCGATAACGCCATAGATATTTCCGTTAGTGAACTTGATATTAACGTCTTTGTAGAGAACTCTCTTTCCAAACTGGATAGCGAGATTGGTTACTGTAATCATCTGTCTTTATTACCTTATTATATATTATATACGTATACTTTGTTTCCCCTTTCTTCATCGCCTAAATGTAATATGCAAAATGGCATACTACGGCAAAATCGGGTGCAAAGTTACTCTAAATAATTGATATATAGAAAAAAAAGAAGAAATTTTGCATAAAGTCACGTGTTTTATAATATCATTGTCGATCAGTACGTTAATAAATTCTTGATTTAGTTTTGAAAAATATTTGTTTCGTATTGATTCTTTGTCTAACTTTGTCAACAAAACCTTAATTTCCTATGAGAAGACCTTATCTTACAATATTATTATCAATGTTCCATCTGCTTGTTCCTGCACAAACAGGCAGTGAGTACTCAGACCAATATAGGTTGGGAGACATTATTTGCAGAAATGCAATTGGCGATTTTGATATTGGTGAAAGTGGGGACAGTTGTATATGGGATTTTCGAGACATAGTGATATATAAAAAATGTCTTGCGACAGAATTTACATCAGATTATGAACGTAAAGGCATTGTTGCTGAAATATGCAGCAAT
>DCBP01000120.1:9234-10872 GCA_002314055.1 Prevotella sp. UBA1104 | reverse complement strand
AGTAAATCCAGTAAACATCACTTCCGTAAGTGGCAAAAAAAATATACTAACCCTGCACTTTTGGTGCTTTGCCCTTGCACTTTTGGTGTTTTGCCCAAACGCTTTTAGTATTTAGCCCAAATGCTCCGTGCGGGTATATCAAACGCTGCTGCTAAAGCTATGCTTTGCTGCATGATGATGAAAAGTATGAATGGGAAATCTTAATTTGACTGGAAATCCGTTTGTCAAGTTTCAAACGTATAAAAAAATAGAGGACGACATGAATCACTCATACCGGCCTCCTGAAAACATTCTTTTTTCAACGAATTCTGTTGTGATAGTAACCGATGAAGCTAATTGCTGTCATAACAGCTACCGTCATCAACGTCATTGTCGTCTTAAAATCTAATAACATAATCTTTACCTTAAATCTATCAAACTACTAACCTATGAAAAATGTATTCTCCCGAACACGTTGCAAAGGTATACATTTTTGTGTTCGTACACAATAGTTGAAACATGTTTTTTAGCATATTACCATGTTTATTTGATATAAATCAATCGAAAACATCTAAAATCTGTCGTTTTTTATTTTTAGTTTACAAAAAGATAGTCAAAGAAGGTATTCCTTTTACATAATGAGTAAGGTTTGTAGTTATATATTTATAAGGAATATTGTCTTCCCCTCCCCCGCCTCCCCCTCCGGGGGCGGAGCGGCTACCCTTATTGCTCATAAGAAAATTGAGTCAATGGTAACAAACTTTTTGCAGTCAATGGTTATAAATCCTCTTTGCAGTCAATGGTAACAAATATTTTTTACAGTCAATGGTAACTGCTCCGCCCCCGGAGTGGGAGGCGGGGGAGGGGACGTAAAACCTCAAAAATAAACAAGCTAACACACACGGACTACTTGAAAAAATCCTTCAGCTGTGCGGCGATGGCGGCGAGCTCCTCAATATTCCCGTTGCCGTAGCGCTGCCAAATCTTTTGGCAAGGGGCGAGCAGCGGCGTAACCATAAACTCGTTGCGGCTCAGATAGGGGTCGAGAATCTGATATACTTCCATTATCCCCACGACATCCTCCACCGGAACCCTCATCAGTTTGGCAAGTTCCCTCACCTCTGGCGTTTCGGCATTCATGGTAATAGGAGTAAGGCGGAAATAGAGGTCGAGAACGAGAATAAGCATCACGGGCTTCAGATTCTCATACTTAGGTATTGGCAGAAAATCCTGCTCAAACGACGCCACCGTATCAACTCCTTCGTAGAAAGATTTTCCGTTGCAGAATCCGTTCATGTTTCTCACGGTCTCTGCATCGCGGTTAAGGCGCGAAGACTTCTTGTCGTAACGCTCCCAGAGCCGCTTGATACTCGGCGTGGCGGCATTCCTGAGTTCAAACATTCGAGAGTGGAGATACTCCGGACTGATATGAAGCTCGAGGGCAAGTTCTACCATCAAGCGACTGTATAGCGGCTTCATGCCGACGGGCTTTTGCTGGTATGCCTGAAGAAGCAGAATCCAGTAGTCGTCTTGCCATAAAGAAGAGTTGTTTGCCATAGGAATACGTTTTCATATTTTCTGCAAACTTAATGATTTTCTGTGAAAGAAAAGAATTTATTTGCCATTGTTTAATACTTTTGCTATCTTTGCATAAGATAA
>DCBP01000120.1:0-9187 GCA_002314055.1 Prevotella sp. UBA1104 | reverse complement strand
AAGATAAGCTGCATCTCAGCAATAAATCCAAACAAGTTTGGTTTGTATTGCCTTCGATTTGCATTATCTTTGCATAAGTTAAACACAATACGTATGAAAACAAATTATCAATTAAGATATGCTGCAAACCCGCGCGATGCCAAGGCATACGACACGGAGCGGCTGAGGGAGGACTTCTTGATAGAGCGTCTTTTTGCCGCCGACGAGGTGAATATGGTATACTCCATGTACGACCGCATGATTGTGGGCGGAGCAGAACCCGTCGACGAGGAGCTGAAACTTGAGGCTATCGATCCGCTCAAGGCACCGCATTTCACTACGCGCCGCGAGATTGGCGTGTTTAATGTAGGCGGTAGCGGCTACGTAATGGTGGGCGACCAGACATTCCGACTCGGATACAAGGAGGCTTTGTATATAGGTAGAGGAGATAGGGATGTGGTGTTCGGCAGCGACGACAAGAGCAAGCCGGCACTGTTCTATTTCAACAGTACCACTGCCCACAAGGAATACCCGTGCCGAAAGGTTACGAAAGAAGATGCCCTCGTTGCCCACATGGGAGCGCTGGAGACAAGTAATGAGCGCAATATCAACAAGATGATAGTTTCTCAGGTGTTGCCCACATGCCAGTTGCAGATGGGTATGACGGAGCTTGCTCCGGGAAGTGTGTGGAATACCATGCCGGCACACGTACACAGTCGCAGAATGGAGGCGTATTTCTATTTCGAACTCCCTGAAAACCAGGCTGTATGCCATTTTATGGGTGAACCGCAAGAGACAAGACATATATGGATGAAGGGCAACCAGGCTGTATTGTCGCCTGAATGGAGCATTCATTCGGCAGCGGCAACCCATAACTATACCTTTATCTGGGGAATGGGAGGAGAAAACCAGGACTATGGCGACCAGGACTTCTTTGAAATCAGCGAACTCAAATGACTTCTTTGAAATCAGTGAATTCAAGGGACGGTCGTGGTGGAATAAAAGAACAAGAGAAAACAAACTAACAGTTTAAATAAGTAATATGGATACATTTTCAAAAAAATTCTCCCTTGAGGGCAAAGTAGCCCTTATTACGGGAGCAGCCTACGGTATCGGCTTCGCCATTGCCGAGGCTTATGCACAGGCAGGTGCAAAGATTGCCTTCAACTGCCGCTCGCAGCACCACATGGATCAGGCTCTTGCCGACTATAAGGCTAAGGGTATCGACGCCAAGGGATATATCTGCGACGTAACGAAAGAGGACGAGGTGAAAAAGATGGTTGCCGACATCGAGAAGGAGCTTGGCGTCATCGATATCCTCGTAAACAATGCCGGTATCATCAAGCGTATTCCTATGACAGAAATGTCGGTAGAGGACTTCCGTCAGGTTGTCGACATCGATCTCAACGCTCCGTTCATAGTATCTAAGGCTGTACTGCCGGGAATGATAAAGAAGGGTCACGGAAAGATTATCAACGTTTGCTCTATGATGAGCGAGCTGGGTCGCGAGACGGTTTCTGCATACGCTGCTGCCAAGGGCGGACTGAAGATGCTGACACGCAACATCTGCTCTGAGTTCGGCGAGCACAATATCCAGTGTAACGGTATCGGTCCGGGCTATATCGCAACTCCTCAGACTGCTCCTCTGCGTGAGCGTCAGGCTGACGGCAGCCGCCATCCGTTCGACAGCTTCATCGTGAGCAAGACTCCTGCTGCACGCTGGGGCACTCCAGAGGACCTTATGGGACCGGCTGTGTTCCTTGCTTCAGACGCCAGCGACTTCGTCAACGGACACATCCTGTATGTTGACGGCGGTATCCTTGCATACATCGGCAAGCAGCCTTGATAAACGGATATAATATATTCAGGTTTCGATTCTGTAGTATATATATATGAATAAGAAATCCCAGTTGCACGAAGCAACTGGGATTTCTTATGATTAATGATACGGCCTTGCCGTATGTTTATTTCTTAGATACGACCTCTTGTCGTAAGTATTATTTCTTCTTACCCTTAGAAAGGTTCTTCTTTCCAACCAACTTGTTGGCAACCTTTACAGCCGGTTTCTCGTTAGATTTTTCAGCAGCCTTAGCCTCCGGTTTCTCAATGTCAACAAGCTCAACGGTGAAGATAAGGGCATCATAAGGTTTGATGTCGCGTCCGGCACCTCTCTCGCCATAAGCAAGGTTATAAGGAATATAAAGCTCCCACTTGCTGCCTACAGGCATCAGCTGCAGAGCCTCAGTCCAACCCTTGATAACCTGAGTAACGCCGAAGGTGGTAGTCTGTGGATTGCGCTTGTAGCTGCTGTCGAACACCTTGCCTTCTACAGTTTTTCCCTCGTACTTTACCTTCACGCGGTCAGTAGCCTTAGGCTTCTCGCCCGTTCCGGCAGTCAGCACCTTATATTGCAGTCCGCTTGGCAGCGTAACCACGCCTTCCTTCTTGGCATTCTGTGCGAGGAAAGCCTCTCCAATCTTCTTTGTCTTCTGATTTTCAGCCTCGATATTAGCCTTCACAGCTTTCTCGAAGTAAGGCTTTGCAACGGAGTCGGCAAAAACGGAATTGTCTTTCTTCAGCGCTGCGATAAAGCCCTCGTTGAAGAGTTTGCCGTTGATGGAATCCTTAGCGTTCTTGAATTCCTCCTTCAGATAAGGCAACATTCTGCCGTCAACCATAAGAGCAATCTGCTGTCCGGCAGCATACGCCTTCACCTTATTGCTCATGCCCTGTTTCAGTACATCCTCGTATCCTTTCAAGAAATCAGCCATATCGCTCTCCTCTACGCCAAAGTTCTGCTTCAGATAAAGCAGCAGTCCATCTGTGCGCGCCATGCCGGCAGCATAGCTCAGAGAGTCTGACTTAGTGTTCAGCTTAACTGTTTCAGCAACAGTTTCCGTCTTTTTAGCTTTCTTGTCCTTCTTGGCGGCGTATGCCGTAGAGAACGCTCCGCTTGCAATAAGGGCGAGAGCGACAAATAATGTTTTTTTCATCTTACTGTTAGTTTTTATATATTACACAAGTTGACAAGTAGACAAGTTGACGAGGATATTCCCGGTCACTTCCTGCTACTTGCCAACTCTATAAATGTTAAGTCAACCGTCTGCCGGTTAAACTTCTATAATCTCTAATCCTTATTCTCTAATCTCGGATCTTTTGAAAATAGATACAAAATAAAAAAGATATAATCTCTATTCTCTATTCTCTATTCTTTAATCTCTATTCTCTCTTCTCTATTCCCTAATCCATTACTGCTGCTTAGCCTGAGCAGCCTTGATAGCAGCCTCGAGCTTAGCCTTCTGCTCAGGAGTCATCTGCTGACCGCCGGCGGCAGCCTGTGGCTCGCTCTTCTCGATACTGATGAGTTGGATTTTGAAGATAAGAGTAGAGAAAGGCTTGATCTGTCCCTGGTCGCGAGAGCCGTAAGCCAATTCCTGAGGAATAACAACCTCCCAAGTACTACCTACAGGCATGTGTGTAAGAGCCTCGGTAAATCCCGGGATAACCTGGTTAACCTGGAAAGAAGCCGGTTCTTTGCGCTCGTAGCTGCTGTCGAATACCTTTCCGTCGATAGTCTTTCCCTCGTACATCAGTTTTACAGTAGAAGTAGCGGTAGGAACCTCGCCAGTTCCGGCAGTCAATACCTTATAGCATACTCCGCCCTTGAGTTTCTTCACGCCGGCACCCTTACTGTATTTTGCAACGAAGGCAGCGTTCTGCTTCTTGTATGCACCATACTGCTTAGACATCGACTCGTCTTTTATTTCCTGCATCTTGAGCTGAGCCACTTTCTGAGCCTGCTCAACAGTCATGAGTCCCTTCTTGCCGGTTGTTCCGCTGATGAATCCAGCCATGAAGTTCTTCAGAGAGATAGTCTTGGTAGAATCCTCACCAAAGAGTTCGTGGTTGATGCTGCGTACCATCTGGTTAGAAATCTGCTGACCGATTTGTATACCGGCATAGTAAGCAGCCTTTTTCTTGTCGTCGCCAGCGTTGGCACCCTCGTTAAGTCCCTTGATAAATTCGTCGATATAAGCTGTATCAACGCCCAGGTTGCTAACGAGATAATCTTTCAGTCCCTGTGTCTGTGCCATACCGATGGCATAGCTCAGAGAGTCTACATTGTTCTTCAAGTCAGCCTTTGGGGTTGACTTTCCGCATGAAGCGAAGCCTGCAGCAACAACTGCAGCTGCTGCGAGTAATGTAATTTTCTTCATTTTTGTTTATTTCGTTTTTTTTGTTTATTTTTTTGATGGGATTTATAGATTGTCTAGTTCTTCTAGAAGTTCTAGGTTTTCTAGAAGTTCTAGGCTTTCTAGAAGTTCTAGGTTTTCTAGGTTTTCTAGAAGTTCTAGGTTTTCTATACTTTATAGCTTCTTTACATCACCTTAATCAGTTCAACATCAAAGATGAGGGTTGCGAAAGGAGGAATAGATGCTCCTGCTCCACTCTCGCCATAAGCGAGGATGTAAGGAATGAAGAAACGGTATTTTGCACCCTCTTGCATAAGCTGCAAACCTTCTGTCCATCCCGGTATAACCTGGTTGAGAGGGAATACTGCAGGCTCACCGCGCTGTATGCTGCTGTCGAAGACCTGTCCGTTGATAAGGAATCCCTCGTAGTGGCATTTCACTTTGTCGGTAGCCTTCGGCTTTTTGCCGTCGCCCTCTTGGAGCACCATATACTGCAGTCCGCTTGGCAGTGTTACCACACCTTCTTTCTTGGCGTTCTCCTTTAGATAAGCCTCTCCTTCAGCCTTGGCAACCTTGCCCTGTTCTGCACGCTGGGCGTTGATGCGCTCTTCCTGCTTGCGGAAATAGTCCTGAACGATAGTCTGTGCGTCTTTATGCGATACTTTTAGTTCTTTTCCGTTTATAACGTCTTTGATAGCTGCTGCGAAATCATCAATGTTAAGATCTGATGCGCCCATCTGAGCCAATTGCTGACCAATGCCCAAACCGAGGGCGTAGCTTACTTTGTCCATTTGCTTGTCTTTATGTATTTTTAGTTTATAATATTACACTTTGAGGCTGATACAGCCATCGTAAGGCTTTAGTATCATATCAAAAGCGCACAAAGGTACTATTTTTATCTGACTAAGTGTGCAGTATTAAAGAAAAAACGCTAATTTTGTGCATTCTTAAAGCATTTTATGCTTTGCTATGATAAAGTAATTATGTAGAAACGCTGTTTATGCAGGCTTTCAAAAAACTGAATGATTATGAAGAAGATTGTTGTACTTACCGGTGCAGGAATGTCTGCCGAGAGCGGACTAAGCACTTTCCGTGATGCTGACGGACTGTGGGAGAATTATCCCGTTAGCCGTGTTGCCACCCATGAAGCATGGGAGGCTGACCCAGAATACGTGAATGACTTTTATAATATGCTCCGCGGAAAGCTTGTCGATGCAAAACCTAACCGCGGGCATGAACTTGTGGCAGAGTTGCAGGAGAAATACGATGTTAGCGTTGTTACTCAGAATGTTGACAACCTTCATGAGATGGCAGGGTCGAAAGATGTTATTCATCTGCACGGAGAACTGATGAAAGTCTGTTCGTCGAGAGATCCGTATAACCCACGCTTTATAAAGACCCTTACTCCGCCCGACATTACCGTAGTCCATGGAGAGAAGGCTGGTGACGGGTCGTTGCTGCGCCCCTTTATCGTATTTTTCGGAGAGAGTGTGCCTATGATAGAACCGGCAATCGAGAAGGTTCAAGAGGCCGATATCTTTGTTATTATCGGAACTTCGCTGAATGTTTATCCCGCTGCCGGACTTATAGAATATGTTCGTCCGGGAACTCCCGTTTATCTTATAGACCCGAAGCCGACGCGTGCCGGCGGACCGCACGATATACATCAGATAGTGAAAGGCGCTTCGGCAGGAATGGAGGAGCTGGTAAAGATATTGGAATGAAAATAACAAAAAATAAAAATAATAATGGAAGAAAAAGAAAACATGCAACTCCCTGACAATGCGTTCAGGGAATTAAAGGAGGGAGAAAGCTACGAACCGATAATGAGTCCGAAGAAGGTATATCCCGAGGTCAACATGTGGTCAGTAACGTGGGGAATACTCATGACAATGCTCTTCTCGGCAGCTGCTGCATATTTAGGACTCAAAGTGGGTCAGGTGTTTGAGGCAGCCATACCGATAGCCATCATTGCCGTGGGAGTGTCTACCGCCTCGAAGCGCAGCAAGGCTTTGGGAGAGAACGTTATAATTCAGAGTATCGGAGCCTGTTCCGGTGCTGTCGTGGCAGGAGCAATCTTTACTCTGCCTGCCATCTACATCCTTCAGGCAAAATACCCGGACATGAGTGTTTCGTTCTTCAAGATATTCCTCAGTTCGCTGCTTGGTGGAATAATCGGAATACTGTTTCTCATTCCTTTCCGCAAATATTTTGTCAGCGACATGCACGGCAAATACCCGTTCCCGGAGGCAACGGCAACGACACAGGTGCTCGTGTCCGGTGCAAAGGGCGGCAGCCAGGCTAAGCCATTGTTGCTTGCCGGAATCGTGGGCGGTTTATACGACTTTGTCGTTGCCACTTTCGGATGGTGGAACGAGAATTTCACTACACGTGTAGTAGGCTTCGGGGAGACACTTGCCGAGAAGGCGAAGCTGGTGTTCAAGATAAACACCGGAGCGGCAGTGTTCGGTCTCGGATATATTGTAGGACTGAAATATGCCTTTATCATAACACTCGGTTCGCTTGCCGTTTGGTGGGTGCTCGTGCCGGGAATGTCGCTGCTGTTCCACGACCAGGTACTCAACCTGTGGAATCCGGAGCTGACACAGACCGTAGGCAGCATGTCGCCAGAGGAAATCTTCAAATACTACGGAAAGAGTATTGGTATTGGCGGTATAGCCATGGCAGGAATCATCGGTATCATAAAGAGCTGGGGAATAATAAAAGGTGCTGTTTCGCTTGCTGCAAAGGAGATGAAGGGCAAAGGAGGTGCAGAGGCAGACGTGCCACGCACGCAGCGCGACATCTCGTTCAAGATAATAGCCGTAGGTTCTATCGTAACGATACTTGTTACATTTGCTTTCTTCCTCTTCGGAGTGATGGACGGCAATCTGCTTTTTGCTATTGTCGGAATACTTCTCGTGGCAGTTATTGCATTCCTCTTCACTACAGTGGCAGCCAATGCCATTGCCATCGTGGGTAGTAATCCGGTGTCGGGTATGACGCTAATGACGCTAATCCTCGCATCAGTAGTTATGGTTGCAGTGGGTCTGCGCGGTACGGGCGGTATGGTGGCAGCACTGATTATGGGCGGCGTGGTATGTACTGCTTTGTCAATGGCAGGTGCCTTCATCACCGACTTGAAGATTGGCTATTGGCTCGGAACGACGCCAAAGAAGCAGGAGACATGGAAGTTCCTGGGCACTCTCGTTTCTGCAGCCACCGTTGGCGGAGTGATGATGCTGCTCAACGATACTTACGGCTTTGCCAGCGGACAGCTTGCTGCTCCTCAGGCTAATGCCATGGCGGCTGTCATTGATCCGCTGATGAACGGTGTGCGTGCGCCGTGGGAGCTTTACGGACTTGGTGCCTTGATAGCTATCATACTGACATACTTCAATATTCCGGCACTTGCTTTCGCTCTCGGAATGTTCATCCCGTTGGAGTTGAACACTCCGTTGCTCGTAGGCGGATTCATCAACTGGTATGTAACATCGCGTTCGAAGAATGCTGAGGTCAACAAGGCGCGCGGCGAGAAGGGAACGCTCATAGCCAGCGGATTTATTGCCGGCGGTGCTCTGATGGGAGTCGTGAGTGCATTGTTGCGCTTCTCCGGAGTGCAGTTTGATTATGAGGCATGGTGGGCAAACTCATGGTCTGAAGTATTGTCGCTTGTTGCCTATGCTTTGCTTATCCTGTATTTTGTATGGGCAACCAAGGTTAAGGATGCAAAATAGGAATAATTCCTTATAAAAGGAAATGAAATTGTCGGCTGCGTCTTTTACCGTGGCTCTACGATAAAACGAAAGATTAAACCCGTTGGCGAGAATTCTTGTCAGCGGGTTATTCTTTTCCCCTACTCTCAACTTCTAAAATCCTTGTTCCGACATAATGCCAAACATTAATGATGTGTTATAAATTCTTTATTGCAAACTTGGAAATAACTATTCCAAACTTGGAAATAGCTATTGCAAACTTTGCAAAAACTATCCCAAACTTTGCAATAACTTTTTATAGAATGTTGCCGTATTTTTTATAATAAAAAGCTATATTTCTTGGTATTTAGCGGATAAAGATGTAAGTTTGCATTGCCTATGTCAATATAAAAATGCGAAAGACAAAATACGGTTGTTTGCAGCATAAAATGGTTTACGGCTATACAAACAGAAAAAAGACTCTCGTTAATGCCAAGATATATACATCTTATTATAATAATATTGCTTTCGCTCGTAGCTACCGTATCAGAAGGAGCATAGGCATCATACAGTCTGTCGGAATACGAGCGATGGGCAAAGCTGTCGACCGACTCGCTGATAAACCGCGGCAGGGAATACCTCATCAGCGGCGACAAGTCGGATTCGGCACTTATCTGCTACACCATCGTAACGTCGAGATACAAAGGCGGAAAAGCATCGCGCCATGAATTATACCAGTATGCCAAGGCCCTGAACAATATGGGCTTCCTATTCGCCGGGCATTATCTGGATTACGAGAAAGCATACTCGTATCTTACTCAGTCGTTGAAGCTGTCGCAGGAAAACCGCTTCAGCGACAATCTGCCGTACGTCTACCTCAATCTTGCCGCCGTTTACGAGAACCGCAAGTCGGTGTTCGGCATCAGCGACCCGAAACACGATGCTCTGAAGAACATGCGCCTCGCCTTTAAGAGTGCAACAAAAGAAAAACAGTGGATGGTGGCTTACACATGTTTCACAAACCTTCTAAACATGGTGGCAGAGGACAATACCTTGAGCGGCATCCGTGAGGAGATAAAGATTTTCCGGTCTATCCTCGCCCGTCATCCAGCTCCGATGGGACAGTTTGCCAAGGCTCTGCTCATATACCAAGAGGCTTTTTACAAAGGAGAATACGGCAACGCCCTCTATCAGGCTATGCAGATGAAAACCCTGGCGGCAAATATTCCAGATATAGGGTTGGAATGTGAGCTGAGTGCACGTTGGAAAATAGCAAAGGCTCTCGCTGGAATGGGAGATTTTAACCCACATTGCAGCCGC
>DCBP01000018.1:2764-15872 GCA_002314055.1 Prevotella sp. UBA1104 | reverse complement strand
AGTGGGATTTGGTGAGAGGATGTATCGCGGTGGGGCTGGGAACGGCTCTCGGGTATTGGCTGAAAGGAGGTGGGGAATGGTAAAGAACTCGATAGCTACATCCTCGGGTAAGGCTGCAATCATTACCACTATGGGCGGTGAAGCCTTGACAGCTTTGTATGATTTAAGGTGGATGCTCGTCTTCATCGTGGTGCTGATATGCGCCGACTTTTGGTTCGGTGTCAGCGAGAGCATCAAGAAGCGGGAGCACTTCCGCTTTTCCCGTGCCGGGCGCAGAACCTGCAACAAGGCGGTAGATTACCTCACGTACCTGCTTGTGGGTGCACTCCTCGGAATGGCAATCTTCGAGCCTCTCGGCTGGACAGACCACGTAACTACGGCAGCCGTCGGACTGGGCTTCGGCTGCATCTGGGAGATAGACAGCATCGTGGGACACGTGTGCGCCCTTCACGGAATAACAAACCGCTTCAGCGTCAAACGCTTCATCATCTCGCTAATCAAAAAGAAGAACAACGATGTGGGCGAAGCACTGGAGGATGCGATGGAAGAAAAGTAAATTCAAGTAAAGAGGAAACAGCGTTCTTTGACTTATTGGAATACCGCTAAAAGTTAAAAATTTGCACCATAATGAAAATATACGTAACTTTGCAGCGAGAGAAATCAAATTCACCATTAATACTGTAAATTTATGAAAACGAATGCACTTTCTGTTGCCAACTACTTTATTGATTTGGCGCAAAAAGAGGGGGAATCTATACAGTTACTTGGACTTGTTAAGCGTGTGTATATTGCACATGGTTTTGCTTTAGCTTTGTTGGAACATGGATTGCTTGACCCACGTTTTGATAAAGTAGAAGCATGGAAGTATGGACCTGTAATCCCGTCTGTATACCATTCATTCAAACAATATAAAGCTAATCCTATCAGGGAGAAATCGGTAATTTTGGAGTTGGACAAAAATGGACTACCGACATTCCCAACCCCAACTCTTGAAAACAAAGATGAAAAGGCTATCGTAGAGATGGTATGGAAACGCTATAAGTCATTTAGTGGAGGGGAGCTTGTAGATTTAACCCATGAGAAGGGCACGCCCTGGCAATTATGCTTTAAACCTGGGGAGAATATAGAAATCCCCGATGAATTAACTAAGGCTTATTACAGCAGGGTTGTAAATATAGCAAAGAAAAGACATGGACAGACAAATTCTTGAATTATTGTCTGCCGAAGGGAAACATGCAGACAAAGTGGAAGAGAAGCAAGCCGCCTTTCAAGATGAGGCAGACAAGATAGCTTTGATCCAACAAAGAATAGATATAGAAAAACTGAGGGAAGAGGTCGAGAGCTTGAAGCAAGACAGACGACAAAGAAAATATTTAAGCTATGCCTTATTCCTTTTCATGTGTGTTTACATGGCGGCGGCTTTAGTTGTTGTTTTCTTGTGTGGATTCTCTGTCATGTATCTAAGTGATACAGTATTAGGAATTTTACTAACCACAACATTGGCAGATGTAATTGGCATATTTAGTTTTGTTGCAAAATATTTATATCACAACAAATAAATCAGAGTTTCGCGAAATGAAGAAGATTGATAAAAAGAAGAAATAGAAGAAACAAATCCCTGTCATATTGAAAGGCTACGTGTCTTGTAGCTCACTCGTGTAGATATGCAAGGACAGATGATTTGCTAACATGGTCAAATTCGACCACTCCAAGCGGTATTCCACAAGTCGGAGTACCGCTTTTATTGTATAACAAATAAAGTAAGACAGACGATGAAATCAAGCAACACTCTAATAGAGAAGATTAAGGAATTTGAGGGCTACAAGGCAAAAGCCTACAAGTGCCCTGCCGGGGTATGGACGTGCGGACACGGACACACCAAGGGAGTAACCGCCACAACCACCTGCACCAAAGCGGCAGCAGAGGAATGGCTACGACAAGACCTCGCCCCGATAGAACGCTACCTAAGCGGAACGGAGGGCATAGACAATCAGTTTAAGTTCGATGCCTGCGTGGACTTCTGCTTTAACCTCGGAATGGGGAACTTCAGCGGCTCCACGCTGCGCGAGAAGATTATCGCCCACGCTCCCGAAAAGGAGATAAAGGCGGAGTTCATGCGATGGGTCTACGGAGGAGGGAAACGTCTGCCGGGACTTGTAAAGAGAAGGGAATGGGAGGCGGAGAGATTTTTCGGTAAGAAATAAAGGAGAGGAGAATCATTCTCGCACAAAGGAATAGGGAGCACTATGGGTGCTCCTTTTTAGTAAATAAAAGGAAAGTAATTGGAAAGTAAAAGGTATGGCAAGTATTTGGAGAGAGGAGGAATAAAGGCGAACTTTGCAGTAAGTTCGATAGTGGACGAAATCAATACAAAAACTAAACTATTATGGAAAGTAAAACTTATGTATTCGGGAACGAGGGCGGCGGTCAGAACGGCATGTTGGGACTGCTTGCACCATTGCTCCAAAAGCAAGGAGTAGACCCGAACGTGTTGTTGGCAATAAAGAACGGCAACGGCTTCGGTAGTGAAGGCGGTTGGTTCATGTGGGTAATCTTCCTCTTCTTCCTTATGGGTTGGGGCGGAAATGGCTGGGGCGGCTTCGGCAACGGTCGAGGTGGCGGAATAGCCAACGAGATAAACAACGACTACGGGCGCTCGCTGCTTATGGATGCAATCGGCGGTAACAGAAATGCGCTGAGCAACCTTGCAACACAGCTCAACTGCACAGAGGGACAGATCCAGAATGCAATCTCCGCTTTGACAACACAGGTGCAGAGCGTGGGTAACCAAGTAGGCATGAGCGGTATGCAGACAATCAACGCATTGCAGCAAGGAAACATGCAGATAGCATCACAGCTGGCACAGTGCTGCTGCGACAACAAGATGATGATATGTCAGCAGACAAACACCTTGCAGAGTGCAATCAACAGCGTGGCAACAGGGCAAGAAAGAGGTTTCTCTTCTGTGGCATACGAGACGCAGCGTCAGACTTGCGATTTGCAGAAGACTATCGAGAACAGCACACGAACGGTTGTAGACGGGCAGCGTGCGCAAGAGATGAGAGAACTGCAGAACAAGATAGACGCTCTGAGAGAGGAGAACAGCGCTTTCAAGAGTTCGGCAATGACAAGTCAGATAGTAGGACAGGCATTAGCTCCAGTCAACAATGCGCTTGCAGGTTTGCAGAAAGAAGTGAGCGAGATAAAATGCGCACAGCCAAACACCGTGACCGTACCATATCAGCCATTCGTAACCGTGCCGAACTGTGTAGCTGCACAATACGGAATGTATGGAGTGAACAATACCGGATTTTGGGGTTAAAGGAAGGAGGCAAGATATGTTATGGTTAAGACCTTATGCTTGGGTAAATCGTAACGGCTCGGCAGCGATAGCATCACAAAGCGTGGCGGTTAATACAGCAAACGTGGTATTCACATTCAAGAACCATGCCTTTGTAAACGCGAATTATAGAGGAACGATATTTGTGAATCTGCAACAAGCGATACCGACAGGAACGACAACAACACTGCCAATCCTTTTTGAGACCAACGGAGTAACGCAAGCCGTGACGAAGTTCGGCGGAGAACCATTGACGGTAGCCGACATAGCTGGTACGGGTGTATACCAGTTATGGTTTGAGAGAGACACCAACACCCTGCAAGTAATGACGGGGATAGTATAAACAGAATAAACAAAAGACTATGTTTCAAGGCTTGAGAGAGAATTCCCTTATATACATATTAGACAAGGGAGAGAAACCGGAACTAAAGACCGGACAAGTAGTGAGAGTCAGTAACCCGATGCCGAAGTTCGGGACAACACCGATGTATGGGCAGACAATGGAAACGACAGTAGACGTAACCGTGAAGATAGACAATGAACAGATGGAGCTAAAGCAGCTACCCTCAACGCTAAGTATCGCCAATTCGGGACATATGGTAGTAAGCGAAAACAAGGAAGCCATGTGTGGCGAGGTAGAATCCATGCTGCGCCAGTCAAAAGCTATCGTGGAGAGCGTGAACTTTCACAAGGACGTAATTTCCGCTTGTGAAGGGATGCTCGCCCAACTCAACCCACAGATAGCAAAGGAAAAGGAGCAACAGGAGAGAATAGCCCAGCTTGAAAGTAAAGTGGTGGGGATGGACTCGACGCTTGCCGATATAAAGGGAATGCTCTCTGAGGCTTTGAAGAAATAGGGAAAGGAAACGAGTTATGTATATGATAGAGATAACGGAAGACAAGGTGGAATGCCTGTCGGAGATGATAGAGAAGATGTTGAAGTATGGCGGAAAAGCTATGCAGTGTGTAGAAGAGATGCGAGAGAATTCAGTTCGCGGTCGCATGGGAGAGCGCTACGGCGTGAGGACACGAGGCTATGACGAGCGAGAAGACGACCGCAAGCGAGAAGAAGGTATGGGCTACGGCAGAGAAAGAGACCGTGGCAGGTATGACTACTAAAGAAATAAGGTTATGGGACTTGATGCGTATGACAAGCTGCCGGAAGGAATGACCCTTTACCTAAGACACAACGGCTGGCATTTCAGCAAGAAGATGGCAGAGTTTGCTGCACGGCAGATGAAGAAAGAGAAAGCCGGGAAAATGGTACGCATAGAGATGTGGGGCAAGGAACACGTGGAAGAGATACTTGACCGCCACCGCATAGAACTTGAAAATCTGAAAGGCTACGACCATGTATATGTGGCAAACATGGCGCAGGCAGACTTCTACGAGAGTTCGCTCGAAACAGAAGAAAGCTTGGCAAAATACATAAAAGACGTGGTGGACGATACCGATCAGGAAGACGGGTTTATCTTCAACAGGTTTTATGCCGACTGCTGCCACAATGGAGTACCGATACCTTGGGAAGATATGTTGTGATGAAAGAGATATACTTAGAAAGATACGGATGGAAGGTGTACGTATGGTATGCCGGAAGTCCGTATTTTAATATCGGGGAAGTATTAGACAGGTTGCACCTTATGGGGTGTGAGGAAGAGTTTATGGAAAGAGCTGCGAACAACATGGAGAGAGGAAACATGAACAGCGGACTGACATATACCAATATGGCAAGACAAGGAACGGCAATAGTAATAGGAGAAGTGGAGGATGAGGCAGAAGAGGTGAACAGTGTAGCACATGAGGTGCACCATGCCGTGGCGCATATATGCGAGAAATATGGAGTGGATTTGGCGAGCGAGGAAGCCTGTTATCTTAGTGGTGAATTGGCAGAAAGGATATGGAGGGAGCGGTATCGGAAATACAGATAGAGGAGAGTGGTATCTTTGCAGAAAGGCTAAGATTATGAATGAGATAAAACAGCAGCAGCTAACATGGAATAAGGGTATGACGAACATACCGAGCGACTTGGTTTGCGACGACAATACTTGCGAGAGTGAAGTGAATATGATATACAGGGACGGAGAGCATAGACCCATACAGGATGAGCAATTGATGTTCGAAGGGAATAAACTTTTGCCCGTGGTGTTTGTGCATAAGTATAATAATTATAAGCATTATATCTCGCTTAAACCGGACAATACAATAACGTGGTATGACGAGGAAGGAGTGCTTGCACCGAAGGATATAGAGAACGCTCCTGTGAATGGGGATAGTGTGCAGGTGGAGGCGATAGGTAATACGTTGATAGTAAACTCTTCTAATGGGTTGGGGTATTATTTGTGGAAACCGGAGACGGGAAATTATAAGTATTTAGGGAATAAGATACCGAAGCCAGAGATTTATTTTACACTGTTCACCTCAGAAGTGAGCAGTAAACAACTTGTAAAGACGGAATTGGACGGAGCTGGTATTATAAAAGGCGTCACCAACGATTCGGGGCACGGGGTCTCGCGTATAGTCCTTGAAGAAGATAAAGAAGACGATTATAAAAATCTTATAGTAGGTCTGTATTCGAAAAACAAAAACGAAATATCTAAAGCCAAAGGCTTTTGCAATCCTTTTTTTGTCAGAGCTGCCATTAAAATGTACGACGGCAGCTTAACAGCATATACAGTTCCAATATTAGCATTCCCATGCGTAGGAGAAAACTCATACCTGGCATTTGTTGGGCAGGGTAGTTATTTTGTTACTCATTATGCTACCCTTTCTTTTAAGCAGCATACTGACTATTCAGATTGGCGTGATTTGGTTAAGAAAATACAGATAGGAATAGCCAAGCCGGTGGATTTGTATGATACGGAAAATTATATACTCTACAATACAAGCAAAGGTATTTATGGGATAATAGAAAACAAAATGAAGCAGTACACTCCTTTTGGCTCGTCAGGAACAGAAGGCAATTATTTTTACCCTTTCAAGAACGCTGACGTAAAAAGTGGTTTAAAGGAGGCATCCGTATTCAATATGTTATGTGAAATTCCTGTAGAAGCTTCGGACAGATGGAAAGATATATCGGAATATTTTAGGTCTACAGATTTAGAAAATCTAACATCAAAACCAACGATGGGTGACGACTACTATTCTAACTGTAAAATTTCTGCTACGAATATTTATATAAATAACCACCGGTTGAACATAAGCAATATTAAACGATGGTATGGGCCAATACCTGAAACATGCATTCTGTACGACAATACAGATACTACCATGCTTTTACAAATGTATGTTTATATAAGAACAAATGATGGCGACAAAATAGTTTACAGGGAAATGTTTACGAAAGAAAGGATATGGCAACATTATTTCTTTTACCCAGACCCGCGTGCTTATAAAGTCGAATTTGCGACTGAAATTACAGTTGGTGATAAAAAAGAATTAAGGGGTACAACAATAAATTTAGAGGAACATAACTTCTTGAATGGGGCTTTTTTCTTGGGCGATCTGCCAAGCATAGATGACACTCCTTTAGAGTTAACAAATAATATTTCAGAACTTGTTGCAAATATGTCTCCCGAATATTTGCAAAACCAGATCTGGACCAGTGAAGTAAACAACCCTTGGGTGTTTACGGCGAAGGGAAACAATACGATAGGAAGTGGGGAGATACTGGGACTTGCAAGTCAAACGACAGCATTGAGCCAAGGACAGTTCGGACAATACCCACTGATAGCATTCTGTACGGATGGAATATGGGCACTGCAAACAGACAATGAGGGACTGTATTCTGCCGTGCACCCGATGTCGAGAGAAATATGCAACAACCCGAAGTCGATAACAGAGACAGACGGATATGTGTTCTTTACGACAGAAAAAGGATTGATGGTTGTAGATGGAGGACAGGTGAGATGCGTGAGCGAGCAGATGAGCGGAAAGATGGCGGACAGCTCAAATGCCGTAGTGTATAATGGAGCATTGGCAGAGTCGGCACCGCTATGGCTAAAGGATTATCTAAAGAACTGTTATATAGCATACGATTATCGAGATTCGTTACTATGGATATTCATACCAAACAGGACGATAGCTTTTGTGTATAGCATGAAAGACGGAACGTTCGGAATGAAGATAATCCCGAATATACAGAGGGCGATAAATGACTATCCAGACACACTGTTGCAAGACAAGGACGGAAAGGTGTATTCTTTGCTGAATAGAGACGATATAAATACCGACAGCAACAGCTATGACTGCGAGCTGATTTCAAGACCAATGAAACTGGAAAACTCAACGGCGCTAAAAACGTTGTCGAGAGTAAAGCTGATATACGAGCTGACGCACAGTACAAAGGCAGAAGTAAAAGTATTTGCGAGCAACGACTGCAAGAACTGGGTGAGAGTACTGTCGCTACACGGGAGAGGGTTTAAATACTGGAAGTTTGCCATAAGATTTAGGGAGATGAGTGCGGTAGATACATTTTCGGGAGCACTGATAAATACGCAGGAGAGGTATACGTACAGAATGAGGTAAAGAAAAGAACGGATATGAGGAATATATTGAAAGGACTGATTTGGCTTGCAGTTTGTTTCGTACTGACACTGATGTTCGGTTGCAAGACAAAGTATGTGAGTGTGCCGGAATACCATACGGAGTATAAAACAAGAATTGACTCAGTATCGAAAAGGGATAGCGTGTGGATTCATGACAGCATAAGTGTTTGGATGAAGAACGACACGGTATATAAGGACAGATGGCACACTGAATGGAGGTATCGCGATATTGACAAGATACGTCAAGACACGATAATGAAAGTAGACTCCGTGAGAGTGCCATATCCGGTAGAGAAAGTTGTGTATAAGAAAGACAAGAGCGTAAGAATACTGTGGCTATTTTCAGTCTTGGTTGTCTTGGCGGTAATGATAGGGAGGAAGATTGTGAAACGCATGTAACACAAAACTTTTGGCTTATGAATGAGAAAGAAAAAGAATTGAGGAGGATTGTGGAGAATGTGGTAAGGTGCTGTGGCACGGAAGACGGTAGGATTACAATAGGAGATGTGCTCGGCAAGACGAGAACAGAGAACGTGGTAATGACACGCTGTATTCTCGCTGTCGAGATAATAAGACAAGGGTATAGTGTAACAACGGCGGCATGGATAATGGGACGGACAGTGCAAGCCGTAAGACAGATGCTTGCGAACGATGCAAAATACGAGAGAGTGTCAAGAGCCTACCGCATAGCAAAAGCCGAGTGTCGTCAGCTATCCTTGTCGGGAGAGGGGAGAGAAGACATAATCTCATCGGAGGTGTCAAGAACATCGGGGTGCACCTTTTCGCCCTGTGCATTTTCCCAGGGGGTGAGCTCTTCGATATAAGAAGAGTTATCGACGTCAATAACCTTTGGGGCGTCGTAAGAGCGAGCGAGGGCAGAGAGTTCATCCATATCATGATTGACGACATCATGACGGATAGTACCCGTTTTAGGGACAACAATTTTCCCGACCTCAAGCATAGTACGGAGGTAGAACTTAGGATTGTCTTCCCGAACCTTGGCAAGAGTGGTACGGATATTATCACGCTCCTCATTGAACAGCTCTTCAAGGAACTGCCGAGGCATCATAAAGTCTTCTTTAGGCTGCTGGGTGTAGCGCCTTCTTATTTCGTTTGCAGATTCATTTTCCATTTTTCTTATTTTTATTTTTCAGATATTCATCCCTGTAAAAGTGAAGGAAGCGACGGTGTTTGTCGTTCTCGTATTGCTTTGCGATTTGGAAATACCGCGGCATACTTTTTGGTGAGACGAAGAAACTTGGAGCAGGTTGCAAGATGGCAAACTGCGTGAGCTGATATAAGGACATGCCGACATATTCCTTTTGTTGCGACATGCGGAGACAAGTTTCGTAAAGAGCTTCAAATTGCCTGCGCTGCAAAAGCGGAAGGTTTTGTATTGCCGGATCTTTCTTATAGAACTGGAGCATACGCTGGTATGCTTGGAAGTGGGTGATATAATATCGTGGTGCCGGGCTGTCGACAGTCCTCTCCCAAGCTTGCTTCTGTGTAGTGCAAGAGTCAGCGATACGGCGGTATGCAGCCATAAGGTCGGTGCATTTTTGCAATAGAAGTTGTTCTGATTTACGTGGCATAGCTGTTAGCTGTTAAAGGCGATGGCATAGGAATGCCACCGCACAAAGTTAATAAAATTATTCGTTCTGTATGGATGAAGATTTATTTTTTCGCTCCTTTACAATTTTATAGTATGATTTAATTGAGTCGATAATATCATTCAGAAGCTCGTCATCGAGAGCGTCTTTATTGAAAGACCCAAGTGTATCCATACCTTTCTCAATATTGCCTACTGTAAGAGCTAAATCGTTTATATACTTTCTTGTTAATTCCTCTACTGCGTCTTCTTTGGTGGTGAATACTTCGCGGTAAGAAACACGGGTAACATCACCATCCTCAGCCTTGAGCCCTAAAGTGCAAGCAAGCTTAAATATAACACTATATTTGGTGATAGTGTCGAGAAAATACGAAACTACATATACGGTATCTCCGACTTTGCATTCTTTCATCTCTTCTGTTGTCATATCATTTCTTTTAAAATTTCAAGAATAGGATTACTATCAACAACTTTAGGACTATTGTCTATTCTTGCTTTAAGTTGTTGAATTATATTGTCGATAGTCTTTCCTTTATAATCAACCAGCAACTCTTCAAGAACTGCCAGTTGGTTATTTAGTTTATTCATTTGTTCCATATAATTTACTTCTAATCGTATTTGCTATCATTTTCATATTAGGATGCACACTTCCACTGCAAGCATCAGCTCTAAGTTTTATAAATTCTTCCCAATCATCGTTAAATGCTGTGTGAATGGTTTGAACTTTGGTGCTTAAAGGTAAGACTTGTCTTGCCTGTTGGGGAGACCAACCACATTTTAGGAGGTAAAGATAATTACGTTCTGCCACCAATAAACCACCTGCATAGAAATCTTCTATTTGTCCCCTATCATCATGACTGTAATACCCAATATTATCCCAATGTCCATCTTTATCTATATATAAAGAATTAAACCATTCAGGCTTAATAAATGTCAGTTCATTATCAAATTTATCTTTACTATAGTTGCAGAACCTTGTACTCTCCTCACTTATACTATGGCTTCTATGTCTTGCTAATTCTCTTGCTACACCAATATCTGTGATGATGTTGAAAGTGGTTCTAAGAACATGATATTTAGTTGGAGGAGTAATAAATTTGAGAATATCAGTAAAGCCATTTTCTACAATTACACGCATGTTAGTTGTAATATAGTCAAAGCTGTTATGTCCACTAACATAGTGGCGAAGTCCTTTTGCAAAGGGGCTATCAGCAACTTCATGTAGGTCATCATGTGCAGAACTTATAGGAATTGCAAGATATACAGTTCCGTGCTCCAGAACTGAAAGATGCAATTTGAGTTGCAACTCTCTACTTTCAGCTATCTCTTCAAAGGAATGATTACGAAGTATAACTCTCTTTACAAACTCTTCATCAGTTTCACCATTACTACGAGGTTCAGACTGATAACATGTCCTTGCACATCTTGCTATATGCGACCATATTTCAGGAAGTGTATAACCACATTCCCATTGTTCTACTCTTGGATTAATTAGTTTCATTGCTTCTTATAACTTTAAATATTTCTTCATATAGATATTCTATCAGATAAGCACAAACTTCTTCTGTATCATTATTTAGTTGAATTTCCCTACTTAACATGATATTAATAGCAGTATGGAAAATCTCATGTACTAATATACTATTATCACTATCAGTATTTTGATATTTAGGTAGCCAAATTATCTTATAGCCATTTGATAACATTATGCTTAAACCATCAATAGAATCATCTGCTTTTATTTCATTAAAGAGTTCAGTACCCTCTTCGCCAAACTCTGCTTGCAAAGCTTTTTTGATATTATCTTTATCATCAGTAAACAGATGTATATTGCAATTAAAAATTGGTACGTTTATTATTTGATTATTCAGTTCCATATTAATTAATTTTTACAGTGTTTGAATATCCACAACAAGGACAAACATAATAATCTCTATATATAAGTTTTTCTTCTCCAATATTAGAAATATCATGAAATAAATCCCTGGTGCTAACTTCAAGTATAGAATTACATTTTATACACGTATATTCCTTTGCTGTTGCATCTTTAATTACTTTCATTGTTTAAACATAAATTTTAATGCTTTTTCCATAAGCAATTCTTCGTCTAATATATCAGTATCTTTACCAGTAGCCACCCATACTAAGAGTACTTTAATAAATAACCACATAATCTGAAATCCTGTCAATATGAAAATCAGAGGAAGTAGGAGGGCAAATAATGTTCTTTTCAATATTCCCATACTATTCCTCCTCCTTTATTCCGAATGGAGTTCCGTCGGCAAAAGTATATAACTCAAAGGCATCCTTAATTTTTTCTTCATCTCCACCTGACAGACGCATAGTATAAATTTGTAAGTTTGTAATAAGAACATAGAGGTGTCTTTTGCAACGAATATTATTTGCTGTTGCTTTCACCCACCCCACAGGCTGATGCTTCAACATCTCATTCCAGCACTCTTCTGCATCCTTGAATGGGCGGTACTTAGGCTCTGGCTTGATGCGGTAATTTACACTTTCATCAAATGCAGGGTCTATTGACTTTCTCCAGATACTACTGCCTGTATCAAAATACTCTATATCTCTGCCTTCTGCAAACGCTTGCAAGATAGGCAATAGCTTTGCTGCTTCTTCTCTTGTCATAATCTCGTAATTTTATCTTGTATAATGTTTATTGTTTTTTCGATTACTTCCTGTTCCTTTATCTCTACACAGTCGAGATAACAGCTATACAGGATAGCTCGAAGTGTTATCAACTCGCTTTTTGTTAGTTCCTCTTCCATATTTTACTTTCTATTAATTCATTTAGTGTCATTGTTTATTCTCCTCTTTTCATTTCTCATCTCCTTTCTCTGTTGGTAGGATGTCGGAGAGGTAGCACCACTCCATTATTTGATGGTCTTTGATATATTCTTCCCATTTTACTCTATCTTGAATATTATCACACTCATAGTATGTATCATTTAAGCTATCAACCCACCACTTAGTAATGATGTAACCTTTTTCTTTCGGCTCTTCCTTAGCAGGATGCCACAGGCTTTTTACAAACTCTTTCTGTGCCCAGTGAGCACCATAAACAAAAGCGGCTCTTCTCAATACATCTTCAACTAATGTTCCATCTGTAATTTCGTAGGATTCTTCCTGTATTTTCTTTTCGTCAATCATAATTATTCTGCTTTAATGCACGCTGCCGTGGAAACGGCAACGCACAAGGTGGGTTAAATACTATTCCTCCTTTTCATGTAGCATCTCTGCCTCTTTAATGGCGGTTTTAGCCATGCTGCAAGCAATATCAATGACGTGTTCGGCATTATAGATTTTTACTTCCTTGTCGCCCCTAAACACATCAAGCATCGCATACATCATGTCTTCAGCAACGGCAAATTCGGGAACCATGCTCCTCTCTTTGTAATGCTGCGAGATGCAATCATCAACCTCTTCAACGTTCTTAATTGTCGCATCCTTGTTGGCTGCATAGAATATCTGCCAAGCATGCTCTTCGCATGTAGCATATACCATTGTTTCGTAACCTACAACACCCTTTTCCATATCTGGAGTGGTGTATTCAACTCTGTAAATCTTTCCGCTGTTTGTTTTCATCTTTTCTTATTTTTT
>DCBP01000018.1:1681-2645 GCA_002314055.1 Prevotella sp. UBA1104 | reverse complement strand
AATGATATTCTATTTTTCAGTGCGGTAAGTTCCCCCAAACTTATCGTTACTTTTACTTTGCTTATTCTGACCATTCGCCCAACCTCCCATCATTTAATCTCCTGTTCTCTAAGTTCATTGAAATCTTCCTCACTCTCGCAGTCGTAGATTACCACCGGGAGAACGTCATCGTATGAGACGTCAGTCATACTCTGTAATATCACGCTTCGATCATAGAGGATGGCTCTAATCATCTGAAAGCGTTCTAAGCCCATTCCCCCGATATAACAAAGTTCTGCCGCGTCAAGATTAATTGCGTCCATCAATAAGTATTTCTCATTTAATTTACCAGTGTGAACAATAAAGTACTTCTTTGTCAGTACGTCCCACACTGCCTTAATTCTCTTCATTAGTCCCATCTGTCAGCTCTCCATGTTTTTGTTTATAACCTTTGATTATTATCTCCTGTAATTGCACCACCTTTGCCAGTTCCCTGTAATCTTTCAACAGGTTCTCAAAGGCTCTCTGTCTGCCTACTCTGAACCATATAAAAGCGGCGCAGAGAACGCTTATCGTTGTGAAAATTATTGCTTCCATATCATTTGTTTTCTTTCTGTTCGTCGGCAAGTATGCTTTCCACATACCTTACCACTCTTTCATATTCCCTTCCCGACTTTTCGCTGTCTTTATAGGCTTTAGCAATCAGTTCCTCGCCCGTGCCGTAGAAGCATCCAACTCTCCACATATTGTTGGAACGAGTCCACGTGAAGTAACGTCCGCTGCTCCAGAAGTTCTTGAAAACAATATAGCCTGCATTGTCGTAGACCATTGCGATGCCGAAGACCTCTGCCCTGCCGAAGACCCTTGCATTGTCGTAGACCTGCGCATTGCCGTAGACCCTTGCATCGCTGTAGACCCACGCATTACCGAAGACCTCTGCATTGCCGTAGACCTGCGCATTGTCGTAGACCTGCGCATTGCCGTA
>DCBP01000018.1:0-1520 GCA_002314055.1 Prevotella sp. UBA1104 | reverse complement strand
CGAAGACCCTTGCATTGCCGTAGACCTGCGCATTGCCGTAGACCATTGCATCGCCGTAGACCCACGCATTACCATATTGCGACAGATTGTTTTCATTCTCAATCCACCCTCCTTTGTCGCCATTCTCAACTCCTGCGAAGTCCTTTAATGCGACAATTCTATGTAAGGTTGTTCCGTAGACTTCTTTTGTCTCGTCTGTAAATTTATATTTTCTATCTTTCATATCACTTGTTTTGGTTTATCGCCTTGTAGCTGTGGTATGCCCATGCAGCTACGAGGGCGAGGGTTATTGCTGCTTGCATTTTCTTCCTTTCCTATTGTAATGCCTACCCAACGTTACGTTGGCTTTCTCTAATCGGTGGTTACGGTAGGGAAAGAGAACGCTGTCGAGAGTTCTTTCTTTTATAATTTTCTTCATCCAGTATGGCGCGACCTTATTCCACGGGCGCATCAGGAGTTTCTTTGCTTGTCGTTTTTTCATTGTTCTCAATAAGCTTTAAGCATTTATAGGCGAGGTTGCTTTGGGTTTTATATAACCCTTTATCAAAAAACTTCAACTCTGCCTTGTTGTATTTTAGAATATAATCCCTTACTTTTCTGTGATAGTCCTTTCTGACGAGGAAAAAGCCCTTAATCACTTCATTGCTATTCATGCGTTGAACCGCATATTTTGCGTCGTATAAGGCAATCTTTTCATCGGAGTAATTACTTTCTCCGTCAAGCGAACTCAATCTCAATTCCAGATACGCAAGTACTACAGCTTTTATTTTTTTCATTTCCAGTAATCTAATTTAAATTTAGTCGGATGCCCCTTAGTGGGGATAGGGTTTATAATCTCGTATATCGAATAATTACGGAACATCTTCAAATCGTATTCTGTACAACACAATTCAAAGTCTTGTCTATGCGGCTCAGCTCTTATAGGTGTCTTGGTTTGCACTTCAAGTGGCAACTTGTCAAACTCTTTCCAATCCACGTATATGCCTACACATCTTCTGAAATTAAATTCCGAAAAGGGTTCACCGACGAGTAGGAATTGCGGTGTTACTATACCTCTCAATTTGCGAAAATCCCTCTTTGCCTGTTCCAAATCACCGAGTCCGAAACAGAAGCCAATGGCGGTTGACTGACGCCCTAATGCAGCGTGTTCGGTTAAGTTTTGTACCGTTTTCTTACGCATCAGTTTGTTCTTTTCCTTTCCAGACATGTATCTGTATATCTGCTTATTCATTCCACGTAATCGTCATAAATGGTTAATGTATCAACTCCCACTATCACTTTGCCCACAAGTTCTATGATGTGTACAAGGTCATTAAGACCTGTAAGGGAGATAGTAATGTTCTCGCAGTATTCTCGAAGTTTGCCATCCTTGACCATCGTCATCTTTGTTGCCGTTCCGTTGGGCGACCTTAGGGTAAACCCGGCATCGGCAATCACCTGAAGCATATCAAGGAATACTCCGTTGCAGTCTGCGCTTGCTTGTAGTAATGTGAAGTTTTTCATTGTTCTTTGTCTTTATT
>DCBP01000017.1:8264-8612 GCA_002314055.1 Prevotella sp. UBA1104 | reverse complement strand
TTAATTCTGATTAGTTACTTAAGATACCAAAAGTCGGGACACAGAGAAATTCCCCATAATGTCCCGACAGTATTTATTCTACAAAATCTAATATTTACTTAATCAATGTTATTCATAGATCTTTTTTCTTCCCCTCCCCCGCCTCCCCCTCCGGGGGCGGAGCAGTTTCCCTTGTCTGCCAAAAGACACTTATCGTATTTTAGAGAATAAGAAAACTCTTTCTATACGGAATAGGGTAACTCCTTCTATACGGAATAAGGGTAACCGCTTCTATACAGAATAAGGAAACTCCTTCTATACGGAATAAGGGTAACTCCTTCTATACAGAATAAGGGTAACTCCTTCTAT
>DCBP01000017.1:0-8188 GCA_002314055.1 Prevotella sp. UBA1104 | reverse complement strand
TTCTATACGGAATAAGGGTAACCGCTTCTCCCCTGGAAGGGGAGACGGGAGAGGGGAAGACAACATTTAATAGTCATTGCTGAAGCCATATCCGTTGGTAAATCTGCCTTTGGAGTTCTTCAGGATATTTCCGTGCATAAGCAGCATATATACAGGTGGCTGAGATGGGTTGTAGCCATTGTACACGAGATCGTTATACTGTTTGTCCACATCCTTGTACTTCACGTTTACGCTCTCCATTCCGGCAATGATGCATCCCCAGTCGACACGAGTATATCCGTCGGCTTCAAGAGCCTGAGCCTCAGCACCGTTAGGGTCGATGTAATTGAAGAGTCCCTTGATGGAAAGGTTGGTCAGATTACCGGCGGTGAGAGCCTCCTTCTTAGAGTCGCCGTTGTTTTCAGCCACGGTAGACCAGTCGTCGTTCTGTCCACGCCAACTTGGATAGAGCACCGGGTCGTCCTTCTTGTCTGCCGGACACTGTGTCGTCAGGCGATAGCCGTACTGCTTCTTTCCGTCAACGAGTTTCACCCAGATGTAATTGGATATCACATTGCCGTTGGCAAAGCGGTGGTAGCCCTGTGCACGCAGGTCGCTTATCATCTCTGCACACTCCTCGTGGAATGCCGGAACATCTGTAGCGAGGCGGTTAGTGCGGATGAGGTCCCACTTACGACTGCCCTCGCCGCCGAATTCAAACTTGCGCTCCTCGATTACGGCATTGAGCAGCGATCCGCATTTTGCAATCCATGCATCGGTGTTTGCCTTCTCGGCAGAGCCGAAGGCACGGTTGCGGATCTGGTCGAGCAGCGGACGAGCCTCGCCGTCCTTACCCAAAGCTGCCTTCACCTCGGCCTGCATCAGTATGATGTCGGCATAGCGCATGTATACGCCGTTGATACCAGCCTGTCCCTGTTTTACGGTATATGGCTTCGACATGCGGTTCTCGTCAAACTTGTTCAGTCCGATACCGCCATTAAGTCGGGAACCTTTCACGAACGAGAGGATTGCCTCAGCACCATGACCGTCGGAACCGGTTACCGTACATGTTACGTCGCGGCGCATGTCGTTAGGGTCGAACTCACTATAATAGTATAGCGGATGCAAGCGAGCCTGTCCGTAGGTCTTGCAAGGATAGAAATTGCTGCTGCCGCCGTTAGACGGGCGTCCGAAGGCATAAGGACGCGGAGAACTCTGTGTCTGGGTCTCCGGAATCTCGTATACGCTCTCGTTACACATCTGCAGGTCGTTCATCTGCTGGAACACATACTGATAAGGGTTTCCGAAGCGCGAAGCATCACGCGGGTCGGTGGTCTGAAGGATGATATTGCCGTGGTTGCTGATGGCATCGCCAAGATACTGCTCGGCTATCTCGTAATATTTCTTCCAGTCAGTGCGGCGACCGTAGAAGCAGAGGTTGTTTGCCGATACCTTGTCGAAGTTCACCTGCTGTCCGTCGAGTCCCTTATAGAAAGCCTCACCGCCGAGGTCGAGACGACGGGTCTGGTAGCCGGCTTCCCACAGACAAATTCTGCCCATTAGTCCTTCGGCATAGGTACGTGTCATGTAGGTCTTGTTTATATCGTTAGACTCTCCCGAGCGATACATCAGCGGGATTACTTTCTTCAAGTCGTTGATTACGAAGTCGGCAATGGAATCGCGCGGCGACAGTCTTTCGGGTTCAACGCCAGCCTTGGTCTGCAGCGGCACATCGCCATACTGCCTCATCAGCTCATAGTAGCAAGAGGCGCGCAAGGCAACAGCCTCGCCGTAAATCTCGCTCATGGTTGAGGGCGACGTCTGACTCATCATGGCTGTAAAGGAAGAAGACTTCTCAAACTGCTCTATCAGCGAATTCGTTATACCGATAACGTTGAACAGTCCGGTCCAGGTACTGCTCATCATTCCGTTCTCGTAGAGTCCGTAAGTGCCCGGTCCCTGCTTAGAGAGGTTTCCGTTGGTATATCCGTAGAAGTATGACGGAACCCAGCGCCAAGGCTGTGCGCTATACGACTCGCCCTGGGTCTCGATGTCGGAGCTCGACACCACATAGTGGTAGAAACTTCCCGTGCCGAACGCCACACCACACGAGCGCCATTGCTCGTAGCCATTCATGAGAGCGGCACGCGCCGTAGTAGGGTCAGAGAATACGAAAGTAGGATCAGCCTCGGAGTCTGAGCTTTGGTCGAGGAAGTCAGAGCAAGAGGTTGCAGTGCCGGCGAGCATAGCCGCGAGCATCATTGAATATATGATTTTCTTCATAGTTGTGTCAATATTATATAAGGTAAGACGATTAGAATGTCACGTTAAGTCCAACGGTGAAAGTTCTTGAACGCGGATATGAACCGTAGTCGAGTCCCGGTGTCGGGTAACCGCTGCTGCCGGCGAAGCCGTTAGTGCTGACCTCCGGGTCGAGTCCCTTATAGCCGGTGATGCAGAAGAGGTTTCCGCCTGTTACGTAGATGCGAGCCGACTGGATATATGCCTTCTTCAGCAGAGACTTCGGCAGAGAGTATCCCACGGTGATATTGCTGAGGCGAAGGAAGGATGCATCCTCGATGAAATCGGAGAGCACGGTGTTTGCCTCATAATAAGGCACCGGGCGCGAAGCGTTGGCGTTGAGCGCAGCAAGCTCCGTAGGGTCGGTAACGGCAACGAGTTCTCCCCCTCTTACATCATAGAGCTGGAAGCAGTTGCGGATAAAGTCGCGTTTGTTCTTGCCGATTCCCGGCTCCTTGCCGCCTGTATATTCACACATTGCAGAGGCGTTGTAGACCTTTCCGCCAAGCTGGTAAGTGAAGTTTGCCGAGAAGTCGAAGTTCTTGTAGTTACCAGAGAATCCGAAGCCTCCCGTATGGTGAGCCATCACGTTGCCGAGTTCCACCACGTCGCCCTCGTTCACGATACCGTTGCCGTCGGTGTCTTTTACTTTCAGAGCTCCAGGGAATGCGCTCTGTCCTGTAGGCACCTTCAGTTCTGCCGGTTTCGGGTAATTGGTAAACACGTTACTCTGTATGTCGGGCACACCTTTCTTCAGTGTGTAAACTCCTGTTGCGGCATCATAGTCGAAGTCGCTTATCTTATAGAATCCGTCGCTCTTATATCCGCGGATAACGCCAACAGGTGCTCCTTCTCTCAGGATATAGTCGTTGCCCGGCATTAGTGATGAACTTGCCCATCCTGAACCGTAGAGCGTCTTGCCGTTCTGCAGCTTGTCGATGTTGTTGAAGTTCATGTTGTAAGTCAGGTTCATATTGAGGTTGAAGTTCTTCGAGCGAACCAGACTTGCGTTGACGGCGAGTTCGATACCCTTGTTAGATGTCTGTCCGATATTCGTATACTGATAGCTGTATCCGGTAGACGAGTCTATCTCCTGTCGCATCAGCAAATCCTTGGTGGTGTTCCAGTAGAAATCCAATGTACCGTTGATGCGGTTAAGGAATCCGAAGTCAAGACCGATATTTCTTGAAATCGTAGTCTCCCATTTCAAATCCGGATTCTCCTTCAGTCCGCTTGGCTTATAATACTGCACGGAACCTCCGTTCCATACTCCGTTTGACGAGGTCCACGTCTCGTGCCACAGACTTGAGTTGATATTGTCGGCACCCGAAGTACCGAGCGAGAGTCTCAGTTTCAGGTTGTCGAGCCATCCGCTTGCCCCCTTCATGAATTTCTCGTCGGAAACGCGCCATGCCAGTGCTGCTGCCGGGAAATATCCCCAGTGGTTGTTAGGTCCGAACTTTGAAGATCCGTCGGCACGCAGCGTTGCAGTGAAGAGATATTTGTCCATCAGCGTGTAGTTCACTCTGCCGAAGAAGGATGCCGTTGTTTCTGCCACGCCCATCGTAGGCAGATAGAAGTTCTCGCTCGGATATTTCGTAGCGTCGCCCATGTTCATCATTCCGAACACGCGTTTGCGTGTCCAGGCATCGTCCATGGAATATCCTGCTCCGCTGAGCTTTATTGCATCTTCTTTCTTGTAGAGTTCCTCGTTGCCGAGCAGGAACGAAAGGCGGTGGTTGTCGCCAAGTCCCTGTACCTGCCAGTTGAGGGTTGTTACGGAACGCCAGTTGCGCTGTTCCTTCTTTTCCCATGTGGCATATTTGTATCCTTTGGTATATGAGCTGGTGATAGAACCGTCGTCGTAGTATTTTGTGTCATTCCAGCGCTGTCCGTAGCCAAATTCCGTGCGAAGGGTTAGTCCCTTTATCATCTCCCACTGCAGGGCGAGATTGGCGCGCATACGCTGGATGGACTTGTTGTTATACAGTGTCTTTGTTATTGCAACCGGGTCTTGCGACGGGTCGATGTTAGGCGATCCCATACCGAAGAGCGTATAGTCGTCGGTTCCGAGCGGGGTATCTATTGGTCTGTATGTATAAGCTGAGGAAAGCAGCGAACCCTTTGATGTTGCCCATCCGTCGGTACCGTTGATGTCGATATTTGAATAGCGCAGGTCGAGGAACATGTCGAGTCCCTTTGCCAGTTTCTGGTTGAACTTGAAGTTCAGTCCGAGGCGTTCGAAATCGGAGTTTATCTTGATACCGTCGTCCTTTGAATAGTTTACGGAGAGGGTGAATCTCGACTTGTCGTTTCCTCCTGAAAGGTTCAGGTTCTGATTCCACGACGATGCCGTGCGCAACAGGTCGTCGGTATAGTCGTGTGCCGACATGTTGGCGTATTCGTCATAGTGGTTGCCGTATTTTGCTCCAAGTCCGAAATACTTGGCGATATCGTCGGCAGAACCTCCGGTGCCCGGTGTCGCGGCGTATGCCCAGACACTTTTTACGTACTCCTGTGCATTGAGGGTCTTAAACCGTTTTGCTGCCCATTTTGCCTGGTAATATCCGTTGTAGCTTATGCTTATCTTGCCGCTCTCGGCAGCTTTCGTTGTTACGAGGATAACACCGTTGGCACCTCTCGCTCCATAGATGGCTGTAGACGAGGCATCCTTGAGGACATCGATTGACACTATCTGGTCGGCTGGTATATCACTGATGGTTGAAACGGGGAATCCGTCGACTACATACAGCGGTTCGTTGCTCTGAGATATTGAACCGCCTCCGCGAACTCGGATAGAGATATCAGCACCAGGGCGTCCGTCTTGCGACGTAACGGCTACACCGGCAAGCTTTCCCTGCAGTGCTTCGGCTACGTTTGATACTGGGTTTGCCGTCAGAGCGTCCTTGTTTACTGATGCTACAGAACCTGTAAGGTCACGCTTCTTTACCGTTCCGTAGCCGATGACTACTACTTCATTAAGGGTCTTGTCGGATTCCTTCAGCATGATGTTCATGTTTGCCGTGGCCTTCTGCTCCTTCTTCTCATATCCGATATATGAGAACTGTATGGTACTTCCTGCCGGAACATCCTTGAGCGTGAACTTGCCGTCGAGATCGGTTACTGCCATCTGCTTGGAACCTTTCACATACACGTTTACTCCGATGAGCGGGTCTCCCGCCGCATCTTTTACTATGCCGCTTGTCGTTGTTGATTGGGCAAAACTTGCAACACTCAGCATCAGCGCCGACACCGTCAGCGATGCTCTGCTTAATAGTGGAATTTTTTGCATAGTTTTTCTTTGATATTTGTTAGGTTGATAGATATAGATTATGTTTTCTTTGTCTAAATGATGTAATTGATTGCAATATGTAACTCTAAATATTGTAAAGTTTATCAACAAAAGTCGCTTTCTTGTCTTTTTGCCACTTTTTTCTTTATGTTTGTTTTGGATTTTGCAAAGCGCAAGTTGCATTTAGCAAGATAATGGTTTGCTGAGGAGGTTCTCTGCTAAACGAATTGTTAAAAAACAAATGTGTATCGACATTTTCTTACGCTTTTATGAGGTATCTGTCAAACAATATTCATATATTTGTACAGATTTAATCATGTGGCTTGGGCATCGCAGATAATGTTGCAACGCTACTTATTATGCTAAGACCACAGGAACAACATGAATGATTCTAATTGTTAACCCTTAATACTATCAAAAATATGAATAGACGATTCGTAGGGATTATTTTTTTCACAACTGTTGCCCTTTCACATACCGGCATGGCAATTGCTCAGACAGAGACTCCGGCACGACAAGGCTGGCAGGACATTATCGGCAGCGTGCTTGACGACAGCGACAATGAGGCTGAAAGCTGGGAAGATACCTACGATATCCTTCAGGAACTTGCCGACAATCCGATTGACATAAATTCTGCAACAAAGGAAGATCTTGAACGGATTCCGTTTCTCGACGACAATGATATTCAGAATATTTTAGAGTATCTCTACCGAAACGGCAAGATGCTGTCTGAAGGTGAACTGACGATGATTCCATCGCTGACAATGGAGAAAAGGACTTTGCTGCAGTTTTTCATAACTGTAAACACGAAAAAGAAACTGGCGTTGCCGAAATTCAAAGACCTTATTAAATACGGCGACAATTCGCTTACGGCTTCTGGCAATATTCCTCTATACGAACGCAAAGGTGACAAAAACGGATATCTTGGATATAAATACCGCCACAGCATAAGATATGAATACTCTTACAATAATCTGCTGCGCATCGGTATGGTGGGCGCACAAGATGCAGGGGAACCGTTTTTCTCTGCCGGCAATGGTGCCGGATACGATTTCTATTCCTTTTATGCCGACGTGAGAAAGATTGGAAGACTGAAGAGCTTGACGGTTGGAAGATACAGAATAGGAATGGGTATGGGACTTATAATGAACAACAGTCTGTCGTTCGGAAAATCCGTAAGCATGGCATCGCTGTCGCGCCGCGGAACTACCGTGCGCCCTCATTCCTCGCGCTCCAACTATAATTATTTGCAGGGGGCGGCGGCTACGGTAAACGTGGCAAGGAATATCGACATGACGGGATTTGTATCATATAAATGGTTCGACGCTACACTGAACAACGACGACGGTTCGATTGCCACTATTATTAAGTCGGGGTATCACCGCACCCAAACTGAAATGGACAAGAAGAACAATGCCTCGCAACTGGCAACGGGAATGAACCTACACTGGGCGCTCGGCAGAATTCACGTTGGTGTGTCTGGAATTTATGCTTCGCTCAGTCGCGAACTGAAACCGAAGACTTCACAGCTATACAGAAAATATTATGCTGCCGGAAAGCAGTTTTATAACATGAGCATGGACTATAGCTATACAAACGGCAAGTTCTCCTTCCACGGCGAGACGGCTACCGGCGACTGTCATGCCTGGGCTACGATAAATGCCGCAGCATGGAGGATAAGAAACGACCTGAGCGTTACGGCTATACAGCGGTTTTATGCGTATAAATACTACTCACTTTTCTCTCAGAGCTTTAGCGATGGCGGAAGCGTGCAGAACGAGAGCGGTGTGTATCTCGGCATCGACTGGCAACCGGTTAAGGGGTTCTCAATGAATGCCTATTCTGATATAGCCTATTTCCCGTGGGCTAAATACCAGGCGGCTTCAGCCTCCCACTCTTTCGACAATATGCTGTCGGTTGCCTACAACCGCGGTCGTATTACTGTTTCTGCACGCTATCGCGTTAAGGTAAGGGAGAAGGACAATACCGACAAGACGGCTCTCATTAACCATACTACTCAGCGCGGAAGGTTTGCTGTTAGATACGACAGTAAGGCATGGAACGCAAAGGCTCAGTTTGACTCTTCGCTGTCGACCTACAAGGATCGCAGTTTCGGATACATGACGGCATTAAGCGGCGGATGCTCGGCGATAAGAAAACTTGCGGCGTATGCCGCCATAGGATATTTCCATACCCAAGATTATAACAGTAGAATATACAGTTATGAGCGCGGCATGGCATACGATTTCTCCTTTCCTTCATATTACGGCGAGGGTATTCACTATGCCGTGCTTCTGAGCACACAGGTTATAAAGAATGTTACACTATCGGCAAAGGTGTCGACTACCGACTATTTCGACCGCAACACGATAGGTTCGGCTCTACAGCAGATTGACCGCTCGGCGATGACCGACATTCAGTTGCAGGCTAAATGGAAATTCTAACCTGTATAATTCATGTGTGAGGGATAGTGTGAGGGATAGTGTGAGGGGTCTATGCTTATCCCTCACACTATCCCTCACCACTCGAAAACCCGATAGGCAGGGACTTCCAAGGCTATTGGTGAGGGTGTGAGGGTAAAATTACCAAAAAAACTTTTCGAGCTGTACGGTTGGA
>DCBP01000111.1:4730-8511 GCA_002314055.1 Prevotella sp. UBA1104 | reverse complement strand
TGTTGTTTGTATAAACTAATTGTGAATAGCTACTTATTCTTATACAGATTAGACGATATAATACAGATTGTATTATTGTTAGATTTTTAGCCTGTATTACATCAGTTTATTACGTTTTCCACAATATTTATTTACTTTTTCATAATAATATGCTGTTATTTCAAATAAATGTTATACTTTTGCCTCAGTAAAACAAAATATAACAAGCACAAAAGATTTGAATTATGAGAAGAACTTTACTTTTTTCGGCAGCGCTTTTGGCTGCTGCAAGCACAATGAACGCACAGGAAACGACAGATAACGGCTATACTGCCATCCCTGCTCCAGAAAACGACAACGCAATAATGTTCTCAATTTCGCCTAACGGAAGATACGTGGGAGGATATACCTACGTGGACAATCTGTTTTATATGTATGACACGAAAGAAAAGACCACAAAGTCGTTTGGTGAAGTAAGCGAAGATAACTCTGCTGATCTCAGGTCGATTTCAAACGAAGGTAAAGCGGTAGGCGTATTCGGTTCAGGTTCCGACACATACGGATATGTATGCAATTTTGCCGACGGCACGTCAAAGACCATCGAAGCAGGAATGACAAAGGGCATCACTTCTGACGGAACTTTTATGACTGGCGCAAAAATCGACGAAAGCGGAGCATACTGGAACGCCGTTTATTTCGATGGAGAAAACACTGTTGCATTGCCTGAACCAAGTACGAAATGGGCTGGATGGAAATCCACTGACCCCGACGATCCGGAAGTTGTATTTGGAAGCTCAGCCGACTTCGTATCTGCCGACAAATCTGTCATTGCAGGAAGCATAATCGACCCAATGAGCACATATCCGGCTGTGGTTTGGCGCCAGAACAGGGACGGCAAAACATATTCGGTGGACTTCATCAGCCGCGACTACTTCTGCTGCAACCCAGACTATATGGGAACAGATGCCAACAACTACGCTATGTTTGAGCCAATGGGCTTGAGCGAGAACGGCAAATGGCTCTCTCTAACAGTTGCAATATATACCCCAGACGGATGGGGTGCTACTTACGGAGTGGGCAGATACAATCTCGAAACCGACAAACTGGAACAGTATCTGTACGACGATGACTCCAACACTGAGTGCTACGCTTCGGGCATTGCCAATGACGGAACACTGGTTGGATGGAAAGGCGGTTTCAATGAGGAACAAGGTATAATATGGAAAGCGGGAGCAGAAGCTCCACAGCTTCTCTCTGAAGCATATCCTGGAGTGCCGGAATTCACGGAGTTTGACACAATTCTCGGACACAAGACTTGCGCCATCTCGTCTGACGGACGCTATATTGTGGGCTATGGTTACTACGACAGAATCGAAGGCGAAACAGAAACAGCTGGATATGAGTCGTATGTGTTCGACACCACCGCTCCCGGTGCTACAACGGCGATCGAAGCTGCTCCTGCCATCAGCAAGGAGACTATCAGCAAGGCTGCAGCTGCTCGCTATGACATGAGTGGAAAGCGCGTAGGCAAGAACTTTAAGGGACTAAGCATACAGAGATTACAAACTGGCAAGACTGTAAAAACTCTGAACAAGTAAAAAAAGCAGGTTAACCGGAAATGCCGGAAGTGACAGATTTGTTCACTTCCGGCATTTCTTTATTATAACAAACCATAAAAGTATACCATCAGAAGAAAAAGACTTGCATAATAAAATGTTTTTCTTTAATTTTGCCAAAGGAAAACAAATAGAAAACAAACAAATATAATACAATGGCAAAGACAGACGATAACATGGCTACAGCACAGGAGGGTAAACTGAAAGCCCTACAGGCTGCCATGGCAAAAATAGAAAAAGACTTCGGCAAGGGGTCGATAATGAAGCTCGGCGACGAGAAAGTGGAGAATGTTGAGGTTATCCCGACTGGAAGTATCGCCCTCAATGCAGCTCTCGGCGTTGGCGGTTATCCAAAGGGAAGAATTATCGAGATTTACGGTCCGGAAAGTAGCGGTAAGACTACTCTCGCCATACATGCCATCGCTGAATGCCAGAAGGCTGGCGGCATTGCTGCCTTCATCGATGCGGAGCATGCCTTCGACCGTTTCTATGCGGCAAAGCTCGGTGTTGACATCGACAATCTGTGGATTTCGCAACCGGACAATGGTGAACAGGCTCTTGAGATTGCCGACCAGCTTATCCGTTCTTCGGCTATCGACATCCTCGTGGTCGACTCTGTGGCTGCGCTTACTCCTAAGAAGGAGATTGAGGGCGACATGGGCGACAACGTTGTCGGTCTGCAGGCTCGACTGATGAGCCAGGCTCTGAGAAAGCTCACCTCTACAATCAGCAAGACAAACACCACATGTATCTTCATCAACCAGCTGAGAGAGAAAATCGGCGTAATGTTCGGTAATCCGGAAACTACTACTGGTGGTAATGCCTTGAAGTTCTATGCCAGCGTGCGTCTCGACATCCGTCGCGTTACGGCAATCAAGGACGGCGATCAGGTAATAGGAAACATGACCCGCGTGAAGGTGGTAAAGAACAAGGTAGCTCCTCCTTTCCGCAAGGCTGAATTCGAGATTATGTTCGGCGAGGGAATATCAAAAGTTGGCGAGATTCTCGACCTCGGTGTGGAATACGGCATAATACAGAAGAGCGGTTCATGGTTCTCATACAATGGCAGCAGACTGGCACAGGGTCGAGATGCAAGCAAGGCTCTGCTCAAGGACAATCCTGAGCTATGCGAGGAACTCGAAGCTCAGATTATGCAAAAGCTGAACGACAATAAGGAATAAGATTTCCCCATGTTGCTTGGAATCAAATATTCCACTGCAACAATATTTTAATCGAGTAGGAGGTAAACACTAATCATAGGTGTTTATCTCCTATTTTCGTGTTTACCGACCTCTCACACCACCGTACATGCGGTTCCGCATACGGCGGTTCCTATTTTGGGTGCCATTCGAGATATTCACCCATTAATGTGGCATATCCTGCCCTGCGCAGGTTTTCATTTGTGATTGCCCTGTGCAGTATATAACTATCAGCGATGCGCCAATAACCTTTGCGAGTATTACCCCATTCATATGCTTTGTACTTATTGATACCGCATTTGACGAGGTTTGCCACTTTCGTCTTGGTTTTCTTCCAAGCTTTCCATATACACATACGTATTCTGCGCCTTAACCATTCGTCTGTTTCAAGTAATAGACGTTTCATGTCGGCAAGATGATAATAACCGACCCAACCTCTTATGTATTCTTTCAGCTTTTGCTTCCTCTTGGCATATCCCCATCCGTTGCTGCGACTTGTCAGTTCTTTTAGTTTTGACTTCATCTTGGCTTTGGACTTTGGATGCACCGTGAGTTGGCATTTGCCTTTCATCACATAAAAGGAGTAGCCGAGGTATTTCACTCCGCGCACATACGACACTACGGTCTTTTCCTTGTTGACTTTGAGATATAGAGCGTTCTCTATAAATCGGGTTATACTCTCCTTTACTCGCCTTGCTGCCCTTTTGGACTTGCAGAATATCATAGAGTCATCGGCATAGCGCACAAAGGGGAGTCCTCTGCGTTCGAGTTCTTTGTCCAATTCATTGAGCATGATGTTACTCAGCAATGGACTTAGCGGTCCTCCTTGGGGAGTTCCTTCCTCGCTCGTTTCAAACAATCCTTTGTTCATCACACCGCTACGGAGATACTTGTGTATAAGACTGACTACTCTGCCGTCTTTTACTGTACGACTGAGGATTTCTATGAGTTTGCTATGGCTCACGGTATCGAAGAAGCGTTCAAGGT
>DCBP01000111.1:0-4672 GCA_002314055.1 Prevotella sp. UBA1104 | reverse complement strand
GTTCAAGGTCGAGGTCTACTACATATATGTAGCCCTCGTTGATTATCCTTTGCGCTCCACGCAGTGCATCATGACACCCTCTTCTCGGTCGAAAGCCGTAGCTTGTCTTGGAGAATTGGTTCTCATAGATGGGGGTCAGTACTTGGTTGATGGCTTGTTGCACAACACGGTCTACCACGGTAGGTATTCCCAACAGGCGCATCTTGCCGTTGTCCTTGGGTATTTCTACCCTCTTGACTGGGTTCGGACGGTAAGAGCCGTCCATCAGGGAACGGATGAGTTCATCCTTGTTGGTCAAGAGCCATGGGAGCAACTGCTCGCACGACATCTTGTCGATACCACCACAACCCTTGTTTCTCATTACTGCCTTGTAGGCACGGTTGAGATTTGTAGGACTAAGGATTTGCTCGAAAAGGTGTTCCTTGTCGAATGGTACTTCCACGATGTTGTCTTCACACATCCACATGAAGGTCTGCACTCCCCCATACCATTCGGTTTCCGACCTATCTCTTTGGGGGCAGCCATTAAAACGGGATAATGTTTTCTGCATTCTTTCCTTCATAAAGTATGTTTCAATTACTATCGTTTAATTGTTAGGTTCTGCCCTTCGTGCAACGTTATCAATTATTGCACTACTATGGCGTCTGCTGACTTCTCACGGCAAGCTTTACTCCACTTCTTTCGTAAAAAAAAACTATTTGAAGCGTCCGTGAGACCTCCTCGGATAAGGGCATTGTCTTTCCATCTTATACCTACTTCATTTACACCGACCATTCCGAATAGCTATTGGACTTTGATTTGTTATGCAATCTCATCCATGGTCATATGCCTTATATGAAATTTCTGTCCGTTAGGTCAGATGTTTGCCGCCGGCTTCTTCCAGATTTCACCTCACGATGAACACCCTTGCCTTTGGCTGTGTAATTCCCGCTATTAGGGCTCACTCGGGACTTGCACCCGTTAGACAATGCTCATGCCGAGCATACATAAAAAGGCAGAACCCACTTCTTCGAGTTCTGCCTTTTTAATTCATATCAAATTGTGAACCTTTATAGCTTTCAATCTGTAAACGTTTCTACATCTTTATTTTCCTGTTCTCCGTCCTACCGTCGGCATACTGCATCTTTACGATGTTTATTCCCGGCTGCGGAGTTTGCAGCTCTGTGCCGTTTATATTATAATAGGTGACGCTGACGGGCAGCTCTCCGTTATTATCTGCAGCAACATTGTCTATTCCGTCGGTAGTGGATGTGATGTCGAGCGTTGCACCGGCACCGTTGTTCTCATTGGTCAATACCTCCTCTACAAGACTACTGTCGTAAGCCTTCAGCGTGTAGTGGTCGCTCGGGATGAAATAGTCTGCACTACCCGACTTGCTCTGGAAGTCCTTAGCATTAAGGTTATTAACCGTCGTTATATTATAGTCTTTCTTGCCGCTTTTTGTGGCATAATTCTTCCACGGAGTCTTCTTTGCAGCTTCGCTCACGAAAGCACAAGCCTCAACATAAAGGTTAGACTTGTAGCCGTAGCCTACGCAGTAGTTGGCATTCGAGCTGCTGTAGAGGCAGTTCTGCACATGCACCTGTCCGTATCTCACTCGCGGCATGCGCTCGGAGCACCCCTCGTCCCACCAGCAGTTATCAAAGGTAGTCTTCAGATGTCCGGCATCCGTTGTGCGACTGTCGCTGTTTCCCCACAAGTCGCAGTTGCGGTGGTCGTTGGCACCACCGCTGCCTCCAGCCCACGGCTCTATGAAATAGCGGAAGCGACACCAGGTGACAGAGATATTGTCAGATCCGTTAACACAATCGAAATTGCCGTCCACTCCATCCTGGAAGTCGCAATGGTCCACCCATATATATGAAGAACCGGCAACGGTAAGGTTATCGTTACCGTCGATGTCATAAGCTCCGGCACTTTTGAACGTGAGGTTACGCAGTATGATATTCTTGCAGTCGGAAAGTTGCAGGATTCCCGTCTCGCTCGTCTTTCCGGAATGTTTTGAATTGACGAGAGCCGAACCCTTCATTCCGTAAACGGTCTTGTTCTGTGCGCCTTTCACGCTGTTCAACCCAGAGAATTCGATTTCTCCATCGACATATATGATTTTCTTGTCCGTTCCCTTCAGAGCGTTCATCAGTTCCGTCTTCGTCTTCACGGTAACTATTGTTCCGCCCTCGCCGCCGGTAATCTTTCCATCCACGGTGCCCCAGCCAACAGGAGCATTGAGGTCGTAAGGCGAGAGGTTGTCGGTCCATCCGGCATAGACAGATGATGTTGCCGTTGCCATCAAGACTATGGCAAAGATTTTCGAAATAAATGATTTGTTCATTTTAGTAGTTTTTATATTCATATAATAATTTGCCTGTAAAGGTTTAAGATAGGCAAAGTTATAAAAAAAGAGGATGTACAACAAACATACATCCTCTTTTTTATTTTTTTTATAAAAGCATTATCCCTCTACAGGCTGTTTTATCTCCCCGTCGTTATTCACCGCTTCTATCAGTTTCACGGCATCCACATACTGTGCTATGCCCTCTGCCACCTGCTTTGCATCGCGCATGGCAAGGACTACGGTAGATGGACGGTTCACTACGTCGCCACCGGCAAACACGCCCTTGCGGGTTGTCATTCCATAAGGCTTTTCGCGGGTCAATACATATCCGCGGTCGTCCACGTCGATACCCGTTGTTGTAGATACGATGCGGCTTGCCGGAGCGGAGCCGACTGCCATTATTACGAAGTCGGCAGGCTCCGTACGGCGCTGTCCGTCCTTTGTCTCGATGACAACCTCGTTGAGCGTGCCGTTATCGTCGTGAATCTCCACAACGCTTGCCTCCCAACTGAACTTCACGCCTTCCTCTACCGCCTCGTCGTATTCTGAGCGCAGCGCACTCATGTCGTTTATCGTACGGTGGTAGACAATCTCCACATGACTTGCCCCCATACGCACAGCAGTACGGGCTGCATCCATTGCCGTATTTCCACAACCGATTACATAAACGCGGTTGCCCTCATGAACAACCACTTCGTCGCGACTAAGATTTCCCTCATTGTATAGGCTCACGCGGCGCAGGAACCATATAGCCTGGCGCACGCCCTTCAAGTCGCAACCCGGAATGTTGAGTTTCTTCGGTTTACCAGTTCCAGTGCCCATAAAGATGGCATCATAGCCCATCTCAAAGAGTTTATCGATAGTCAAATCGTCCTTTCCTACAGTAGTATTGCAGTGGAACACCACACCCAGTTCCTCTATTTTCTTTATCTCACGGCGAACAATCTCCTTCGGCAGTCGGTATTCCGGAATACCGAACATCAACACACCTCCCGGCTCCGGCTCCATCTCGAAGATTTCCACATTGAATCCCTGTCGAGCCAAGTCGCCGGCAATAGTCAGTCCGGCAGGACCGGAACCGATAACAGCAACCTTTCCACGAGTCTTTGGCAATAGTTTCTCTCGGATAAGTCCCATATCTCCATCGAAGTCGGCAATAAAGCGCTCCAGTTTTCCAACCCTTATCCCCTGCCCTTTCTTGTTCAGCACACAATGTCCCTCACATTGTTTCTCGTGAGGACACACACGGCCACAAACCGCCGGCAAGTTACTTTTATTATTGATGATATTCATGGCGTTGCCGAGGTTTCCCATCGACAGCTCATGAATCCAGTCGGGGATATCATGACTGATAGGGCAACCCTTTTTACACTGCGGCACTTTGCAGTGCAGACATCGCTTTGCCTCGTTGATTGCCTCGAGCATGGTATAGCCCCCGTTTACTTCTTGAAATAATTTATTTTCTTGTTCCATATTTTTTCCGTTACCTAATATTGATAATAAGTTATCGTAAATTATACATTCTTTACCAAATCTGTGAAATCAGACCAACTTTCAACTTTAAATCCACGTATATCACGAACAGATTTTTTAAACCAATCAATCTTAGAAAGTTGCATAACAGTTTTAACCAAAGAGGTCAAATCATCCGTTTCACAAAGATATGTACTCCCCTGTACCCACTCAAAACCATTTTGCATTAACATTTGCTTGATTTCAAAATAGGCATTATTATACGGTTCTCCATAATTCTCCTGTAAGGCAGATACAGACATATCAAAACTTAACGCATACATAATTATTTGTCTACGGGTTTAAATAAATCTTGATATCCAAAATAAATTGTACCATTATCCGTTCTTGCAGAAATCACAATTCCTACAAATGGATTTTTCTCTACTTCTATTACCTCTCCGCTTGTCCAATCCGATAAATTTGTCAAATCCGGAGATATTAAAACTCTATCACCTAATCTCATAGTCAAACTTATTTTTTTTGCAAAGATAATGCAAATCGAAGGCAATACAAGCCAAACTTGTTTGGATTTATTGCTGAGATGCAGCTTATCTTATGCAAAGATAATCTAAAAATCCGATTAAGCGAATAGAATGACAAGTAAAATTCAAGTTTCTGCATTTAGATAAGAACAAACAAGCATTATTAGCAGCAATTGGCAACGACAGGAAGATGAGAAAAATATGTTAAATCTTGGAAAAGTGTAGAAAAACGAGTGTTTTTACCTTGGAAAAGTGTAGAAAATAGGCTAATTTTAGGCTCTTCCGGAATTTGGAGTGATATTGTGTTGTCCCACAGATTACACAGATTCTATGATAAATT
>DCBP01000129.1 GCA_002314055.1 Prevotella sp. UBA1104 | reverse complement strand
ATTTAACGGAAGAACCAAAAAAAAGATACGAACCATCAGGAATGAAAAGAAAAACAGTAAAAAATATGTTAAAAGTATTGACACATAAAGAAAAAAAGTGTACCTTTGCAAGGTTTTTTGAAAGAAAATCACATAAATTACTAATAATCAGCAATTTATAAGGTAAAAAGGAATATCAGGAATGAGACAATTAAAAATTCAGAAGAGTATTACAAACCGTTCAAGTGAAGCACTCGACAAATATCTTGTTGAAATCGGACGTGCACCATTGATCTCCATCGACGAGGAAATCGAACTGGCACAGAAAATCAAGAAAGGCGGACGAGAGGGCGAACGAGCTAAAGACAAGTTGGTGACTGCAAACTTGCGATTTGTCGTATCTGTAGCAAAACAATACCAGCATCAGGGACTAACACTGACTGACCTCATCGACGAGGGTAATATCGGACTGATTAAGGCTGCACAGAAATTCGACGAGACTCGAGGATTTAAATTCATCTCATACGCCGTATGGTGGATCCGCCAAAGCATCCTGCAGGCTATCGCAGAACAGAGCCGTATCGTGAGACTGCCGCTGAACCAGGTGGGCTCACTGAACAAGATTACTCACGCAATAAATAAATTCGAACAGGAGAATCAAAGACACCCTTCTGTTTCGGAACTCTCTGACGTAACGAAAATCGACGAGGAGAAAATCGGACAGTCTCTGGCTGCCGACGGACACCACGTTAGTATCGACGCTCCTTTCCAGGACGGCGAGGACAACTGTATGCTCGACGTTATGCCAAGCGGAGACGACAGCAGAACTGACCGCATGGTAGACCATGAATCTATGGCTCTGGAGCTTAACTCTGTGCTCAGTAAGGTATTGAAAGACAGAGAGATTACTATCATCCGTGAATGCTTTGGTATAGGCTGCCCGGAGAAGGGACTCGAAGAGATTGGCGACCAGCTCGGACTCACACGTGAGCGCGTAAGACAGATACGCGAAAAGAGTATCGCAAAGCTGCGCGACAGCGGAAACGCAAAAATCCTCGTGAAATATCTGGGATAAAAAAAGACACAGTATTTTATAAGCTTTATGAATGCGCCTTACTGCCTAATGCATCAAATGTATATGGCGGTAAGGCTTTTTTGCATAAATGACAAGCGGAATTCAACTTTTTGTTGTACCTTTGCATAAGATAAGCTGCATCTCGGGATAAGAAATGAATAAATTCATTTCGTTCTCCTCTCGATTTGCATTATCTTTGCATAAGATAAGCTGCATAAGCTTAATACAGTTAAGAAAATCGCAAGACATGAACGTAACAATAAAAGAAGAAAACATAATAAAGGCAGCTGGCGAAGGCATGGACTCCTTCGTAAAGGTTTTTTACGACGCAATAATGGACAGTGTGGGCGGAGAAATAACTGCCGACAACATGAGCCGGCTGACAACAGACCAGCTCACGCTCGTGGCTTACGTGTGGTTGCGCGACGAGGTGATGGACGGAGGCTTCGTGCAGCTCATCCATAACGGATACGGAAGCTTTATCTTTGACAACCCCTTTGCGAAGATGATGAAGGAATGGGGAATCAAGGAACTCTCGAAACTGCTCTATGCTGTAAGGAAACTTTATGTGGCCGACGGCGAAGAGATAGAAAAAGACTGCAGCGACGAGGAATTCATGTCGCTCTTTGAAAAATATCCGGCGTTCGACGACTTCGACGACACCTTCGTAGAGAACGAAGAGGAATGGACGGGCGATGTGGCACACTATATAGACGAACATATCGAGAATTTCGCTAATGTGGAGAAATAACAATGAATAAAGAACAAGAACTTTTAAGAAAGAAAAGTCCTGTAAATATACGAAACAAAAAAGCTTCATTCGAATACTTCTTTGTTGACACCTTTACGGCAGGCATCGTATTGACCGGCACGGAGATAAAGTCGATCCGCATGGGAAAGGCTTCGCTCGTCGACACGTTCTGCTATTTCAACAACGGGGAAATATGGGTGAAGGGAATGAATATCTCACCGTATTTCTACGGCTCATACAACAACCACGAGAGCAAGCGCGACAGAAAACTGCTGCTGAATAAAAGGGAGATAAGAAATCTGCAGGAAGCCACAAAACAGGTGGGCTTCACCATCGTCCCCACCCTATTGTTTATCGACGACCACGGCAGGGCTAAGCTCGACATCGCCCTGGCTAAAGGAAAGAAGGAATTCGACAAGCGACAGACGCTGAAAGAGAAAGAGGACCGCAGGGAAATGGACAGGGCAAGAAAAAGATACTAAAAGAAGACTATGGCAGTAAAAAATATCATGTTCGACCTTGGAGGGGTGATAATGACTATCGACCAGCCGAGTGCTGTAGAAAGATTCAAGGAAATCGGACTTAAAGATGCTGACACAAGGCTTGACCCTTATACGCAGTCGGGCATCTTCGGCGACCTGGAAGAGGGGAAGATTACCGACAGGGAGTTTATCGCCGAACTGAGCAAGCTCGTAGGCAGGGAACTCTCTTACGACGAGTGTAAATATGCCTGGAGGGGATATACGAAAGAGGTTCCGATGAGGAACATCAAGGTTCTCGACAAACTGAAAAGCATGGGCTATCGCCTTATCCTCATTTCTAACACCAATCCCTTTATGATGGACTGGGCAATGAGCAGTGATTTCTCCGGCGACGGACGCCCATTGTCGGCTTTCTTCGACAGTCTATATATGAGCTACAAGATGAAAGTGATGAAACCTAACGAGAGGATGTTCTGCGAAATAATCAGACAGGAGGGCATCAACCCAGAGGAGACTCTCTTTGTTGACGACGGACCGAAGAACGTTTCCATGGGCAAAGCCTTGGGGCTCAAGACATTCTGTCCGAAGAACGGCGAGGACTGGACAAATGAAATAATGAAATTCATATGACGCATGTCATATATAAAATATAACATACTATGTTTAAAAAGAAGAGAAGATGGCACTGTCTGTCAGGACAGGAGCCTACTGATTTAGACAAGAAAGTAATGTATTGGGAGAACAAGGGGAAGCTTGTTCCGACAAGAGACCTTATCAAGACTCCAGAACAGATTGAGGGCATCAGAAAGAGCGGTGTCGTAAATACCGGAGTTCTCGACGAGGTGGCAAAACAAATCCATGCCGGCATGAACACTCTCGAGATTGACAAGATCTGCTACGACTACTGCGTAGAGCACGGTGCTACTCCGGCATGCCTCAATTACGAGGGATTCCCGAAGAGCGTATGCACGAGCATCAACGAGGTTGTATGCCACGGCATTCCTAAGGAAGAGGATGTGCTCAAGGAGGGGGATATCGTGAATGTAGACTTCACTACTATCCTCGACGGATATTACGCCGACGCTTCACGTATGTTCATTATCGGCAAGACAACACCGGAGAAGGAACAGCTCGTAAGGGTGGCAAAGGAATGTCTGGAGGTGGGAGCCGAAGCCGCCAAGCCTTACTGCTTCGTGGGCGATATCGGTCACGCCATACAGAAGCATGCCGAGAAATACCACTACGGCGTTGTCAGAGACCTGTGCGGACATGGCGTGGGACTGGAATTCCACGAGGATCCGGAGGTTCTGCACTACGGACATAAAGGCACCGGAATGCTCATCGTTCCGGGAATGGTGTTCACCATCGAACCGATGATTAACATGGGAACATGGCAGGTGTTTATCGATGCTGACGACAAATACGGATGGGAGGTCATCACGGGCGACGAAAAGCCAAGTGCCCAGTGGGAGCACACGTTTGTCATGACTGAACATGGTGTGGAGATTCTTACGGAATAAAGATTATGGAACAGGAAGACATTTACATATTGGGAATTGAAAGCAGTTGTGACGACACTTCTGCTGCTGTTCTGAAGAACGGAGTGCTGCTGAGCAATGTTACGGCCTCACAGGATGTACACATGGCATACGGTGGTGTTGTGCCGGAACTGGCGTCAAGGGCTCATCAGCAGAATGTTGTACCCGTTGTAGACCAGGCTATTAAGCGCGCCGGCATTACTAAGGAGATGCTTTCGGCTGTCGCCTTCACACGCGGTCCGGGCTTGATGGGCTCACTCCTTGTAGGAGTAAGCTTTGCCAAAGGTTTTGCCCGTTCCCTCGGTATTCCGCTCATCGATGTCAACCACCTTCAGGGGCATGTCATGGCGCATTTCATCAAGGAGAGCGACGACGACAATTCGGCTCCTCCACTGCCGTTCCTCTGTCTGCTCGTCAGCGGGGGTAACTCACAGATTGTAAAGGTGAACGCATACAACGACATGCAACTCCTCGGACAGACTATCGACGATGCTGCTGGAGAGGCTATCGACAAATGTTCTAAGGTTATGGGGTTGGGATACCCGGGAGGACCGATTATCGACCGACTGGCAAGACAGGGAAATCCGCTTGCCTATAAGTTCTCCGAACCGCATATACCGGGACTTGACTATAGTTTCAGCGGACTGAAGACTTCTTTCCTCTACAGTCTGCGCGACTGGATAAAGACTGACCCCGATTTCATTGAGCATCATAAGGAAGATCTTGCAGCAAGTCTCGAACATACTATCGTGGACATCTTAATGAAGAAGCTGCGCCTCGCCGTGAAGCAGACGGGAATAAAGCATGTTGCCGTGGCTGGCGGCGTGAGTGCCAACAACGGATTGCGCAATGCCTTTAAGGAGCATGCAAAGAAATACCACTGGGATATCTACATCCCTAAATTCAGCTACACGACAGACAATGCTGCAATGATTGCCATAACAGGCTATTTCAAGTATAAGGACAAGGACTTCTGCCCTATTGATGCTCCGGCATTTTCTAAAGTAACATTTAAATAACAATATATATGGGATTCGAAAACAAAATTCTAAGTAGAGAGATAAGTCAACTGATATGGGAAATGGGCAAGACGCTCGGTACTGCCGAAAGCTGCACGGGAGGACGCATTGCTGAGTCTATTATATCTATGCCCGGTGCCTCAAACTATTTCAAAGGCGGCATTATCTCGTATACCAATGAAATAAAGGAAAATGTTCTCGGCATCAGCCACGAACTGCTCGAGGAGAAGACTGCCGTTTGTGAAGAGGTTGCAAAGGAAATGGTAAAGGGAGCTATCAAGGTTCTCAATGTAGACTATGCCATTTCTGCTACCGGATTTGCCGGTCCTGGCGGTGGCGACAAGGATATTCCTGTAGGTACGATATGGCTTGCCTGCGGTAGCAAGGACGACATCGTTACCATGAAGATGGAGAAGGACTACGGACGCGACATCAATCTTGCAAAGGCTACGACTTCTGCTCTCCAGATGTTCCTGCAGTATCTTGTTGACCGCAACAATGAGGCTGACAAACCACAGATTGAACCCGAGGAACAGATATTCGGAAAATAATGACAGCTGCAATTGAAAATGACAGCTGCAATTGAAAATGACAGCTGAATTATAAAAAGTAAAAGACCAATATGAATTGAGAATTGAATATCTCGAAACATATTGGTCTTTTTTTATAACGTTATTTTCTTACCCTAAGTTTTATTTTCTTCCCCTCCCCCGCCTCCCCCTCCGGGGGCGGAGCAGTTTCCACATAATATATGTAGCAAGCTACATGTAGTGAAATATGTCAGTCACAATAGGCAACACGTCAACAACTATATGTCGCTTATATAGGTAACGTCAACAACGGTATGTCGCTTATATAGGTAACGTCAACAACTATATGTCGCTTATATAGGTAACGTCAACAACGGTATGAGTAACGTCAACAACGGCATGTCGCTTACAATGGTAACCGCTTCTCCCCTGGAAGGGGAGACGGGAGAGGGGAAGAATATAAAACGAAGCAATTACCTGATCAGATTGTCAAGTCTCTCCTTCCATGTAGCATAAGCATCAAGATATTGAGCACGACGACTCTCATCTGGAGTTATTACAGAAAGCTTCTCGAGCGATTCAAAAGCCTCATTGTTATCCTTGTAATAGCCACAGCCCATACCGGCACCCTTAGCAGCACCAACGCTACCGTCAGTCTCGTAAAGCTCAATCGTTGCTCCGCTCACACCTGCAAGCGTATCACGGAACAGTTCACTCAGGAACATGTTAGCCTTTCCAGCATGAATCTTCTTGATATCCATACCCATGGCATTCATTATCTCCATTCCATAGCAGAAACTGAAAACGATTCCCTCCTGTGCGGCACGGATTATATTGGCGTTTGTATGCTTGTTGAAATTCAGTCCGTATACGGAGCAGCCAACTTCGCGGTTCTCAAGAACGCGCTCTGCACCATTTCCGAAAGGAATGACAGACACGCCGTCGCTTCCGATAGGAACCCTCTCGGCAATGGCATTCATGTCGGAATAAGAGATGCCCTCTGGAGCGATGTTTCTCTTTGTCCAGGCATTCAGAATTCCGGTACCGTTAATGCACAACAGTACACCGAGTCGCTCCGTTTCCTCTGTATAATTCACGTGTGCGAAGGTGTTTACCCTACTCTTCTCATCATAGCCCACATTTCCGAGCACACCATAAACGACGCCCGATGTGCCTGCCGTGGAAGCAATCTCGCCCGGATTGAAGACATTGAGGCTCAAGGCATTATTGGGCTGATCGCCGGCTCTGTAAGAAACAGGCGTACCCTCGGCAAGTCCTGTTTCGGCAGCTGCACTGGCAGAAACCTTACACTGAATGCTGAATGTAGATACGACATCCGGAACAAGAGCCTTGTCTATCCCGTAATAGTCAAGAAGGAAGTCTGCTGTTTTCTTCTCCTTGAAATCCCAAAGGATACCCTCACTAAGTCCGCTGATTGTAGTATTTACAATACCGCTGAGTTTCATGGCAATGAAATCTCCCGGCAGCATGAACTTATATATCTTCTCATAAATCTGAGGCTCGTTCTCCTTTACCCAAGCCAATTTGGCAAGAGTGAAATTTCCCGGGGAATTAAGCAGATGCGACAGGCACCTGTCTGAACCTAAATCGCGGAAAGCCTTTTCACCGTAGGGCACAGCTCTGGAATCACACCAGATGATGGCAGGACGCAATACGTTCAGTTCCTTGTCGACACATACGAGTCCGTGCATCTGATAAGATATTCCGACAGACATAATGTCAGTGGCATCGGCACCAGCCATCTCCTTCACTTTCTTTATACACAGCTTACAGTTTTCCCACCACATGGAAGGTTCCTGTTCTGCCCAACCTGTTTTGACAGCAATAATGGGAGCTTCTTTTTCGGGATAGAATGTTGTTGCCTCACATTTACCGTTATCTACATTTACCAAGGAAGCCTTAACCGATGAACTTCCCACATCAAGTCCTAAGAAATATCGTTTACTCATAGTAATATTTTTATAGAATTAACTTTTGAAATTTAATGTAATAGTGTGTGATTATATCACAAAGAATCAATCGAATAAGGACAAAGACAAATCTTCATTACTGATGACCTTGCCGCTGTCGTAATCGTTGTTTTCATCTTCAGCTACGGCATCGAAATTGAACGTTTGCAGGCGTGCCGCTCCTGTATAGTCAGAAAGAGAGTAATAGCCCCATTTGCCTGTTTTCTTGAGCAACGGGCGCTTTGATTTGTTGTTTTTGTTTATGTATGCAAGAATATCCTTGTATACCTCATCATAACTTACAGGATTGAACAATCCGTTGCGCATGTTATAAACATGCTTGGCAATCTTCTTTACGGGCAAGCCGTTTTTCCCGGCTTCCTCCAGTATTCGTATTATGTCTTGCTCGTAATTGTTCATAAGCAATAGATTTAACTTTCAAAATAAGATACCCTGTGTATTTATTAAGATACCCAGTGTATTTATAAGGATTCTTTGTGTATTTATATAGAAAAGGACTGGAAATATATATATAATATTACCAGTCCTCTTTATCAAGCCGTTTCTCTTGGTTATGCCAAGACAAACTTATTGTTGTCGTCTTTAATCTTGCCTTCTTTTAGCAGCCATCCCATACCAAGAAGAACTTCCTCTACGGAAATCTTTGCAGCCTTGGCAATTTCGTCAACGCTAAGTGCTTTTTCTGCTACAGAGAGTGCCTGATAAACGTCACCGGCTCTGAAGCCGACATTCTCAGCATTGATAGCAACTGTTTCAGCAGCCTTTTTCGCTGTAGTTTTTCTTGTTGTTCTCTTTGTTGTTGTCTTAGCAGCAACCTTCTTTTCTGTTACTTTCTTTTCTACCATAATAATAAATTAAATTTAAGTCTGCACTAAGTCTCTGAAACTTATTACTTTATAAATCTTTTGCAAATATAGTGCATTTATTTTAAACTTTTTACTTTTTTGGTTTTATTTTCACAGATTATGACTGCTCAGAAGATTATTTACTTGTTTTCTTGATTTACATCAACGCTAATCTGCAATTCCTTCAACTGTTTTTCGTCAAGACACGAAGGAGCGTCAAGCATTACGTCGCGTCCGCTGTTGTTCTTCGGGAATGCGATACAGTCGCGTATTGAATCAAGACCTGCCATAATGGAAACGAATCTGTCGAGGCCAAAAGCAAGACCTGCATGTGGCGGTGCTCCGTATTTGAATGCGTTGATAAGGAATCCGAACTGAGCCATGGCTCTTTCTGGAGTGAAGCCGAGAATCTTGAACATCTTCTCCTGCAGTTTGCCATCGTGGATACGAAGGCTTCCGCCTCCTACCTCAATACCGTTGCAAACGAAGTCGTATGCCTTTGCACGAACTTCCTCCGGGTGCTCATCGAGCAATGGTATATCATCTGGATTTGGCATTGTAAACGGATGGTGTGTTGCCATCAGTCTCTGCTCTTCGTCGCTCCATTCGAAAAGTGGGAAATCTATAATCCACAAGCACTCAAACTTGTTCTTGTCTCTCAAGCCCAGTCTGTCTCCCATCTCAAGGCGCAGACTACACAACTGTATTCTTGTCTTGTTGGCATTGTCGCCGCTCAGGATAAGAATCAAGTCGCCCGGTTTTGCATCCATCTTCTTTACGACACCGGCGAGGGTTTCAGGAGTATAGAACTTGTCGATGCTGCTCTTTGTCGTTCCGTCCTCGTTAACCTTTATCCATACAAGTCCTTTGGCACCGACCTGTGGTTTCTTTACGAAATCAGCAAGCTGGTCGAGCTGTTTCCTTGTATATTTTGCACATCCGGGAGCACAGATACCACCAATATATTCAGCAGTATTGAATACCGAGAATTCTCCGGTTCCCTTCAGTTCGTCCATAAGCTCGACGAACTCCATGCCGAAGCGCAGGTCCGGTTTATCGCTTCCGAATCTTCTCATGGCTTCTTTCCATGTCATCTGCTGCAACTTGGCTGGGAGTTCCACGCCGCGAATCTCCTTAAACAGATGGCGTGCCATGTCTTCAAAGAGATTTATAACGTCATCTTGGTCAACGAATGACATTTCGCAATCTATCTGTGTGAACTCCGGCTGGCGGTCTGCTCTGAGATCTTCATCGCGGAAGCACTTTGCAATCTGGAAATATCTGTCGAAGCCACTTACCATAAGCAGCTGCTTTAATGTCTGCGGACTCTGCGGAAGGGCGTAGAACTGTCCTGGGTTCATTCTTGAAGGAACGACGAAGTCTCTTGCTCCCTCCGGTGTACTGCCGATGAGAATAGGAGTTTCCACTTCCATGAAGTTGCGTGCATCAAGGAAGTTTCTTATAAGAATTGTCATTCTGTGTCTCAGTTCCAGATTCTTGCGCACGGCAGGTCTTCTCAAGTCGAGATAGCGATACTTCATGCGGATGTCGTCGCCTCCGTCGGTATTGTCCTCTATAGTGAAAGGAGGTGTGAGGCTCTCGCTAAGGACATTAAGCTCAGAGGCAATAATTTCGATATCGCCTGTAGGGATTTTGTTGTTCTTGCTCTGTCTTTCGTTGACAGAACCCTTCACCTGTATACAATACTCGCGACCGAGTTTGTTGGCAGCCGCGCAGAGCTCTGCGTCCACTTCCTCATTGAAGACGAGCTGTGTTATGCCATAGCGGTCTCTAAGGTCAACGAACGTCATTCCGCCCATTTTTCGGCTTCGCTGTACCCATCCGGCAAGCGTTACCTCTTTTCCTGCATCAGAGAGTCTAAGCTCTCCGCATGTGTTAGTTCTATACATATTTATATTGTATTAATATTCGCCAAAAATATATTTAGATGATGCAAAGGTATGAATAATCTTTTATATTAGTGAAAATAAAATTCATTATTTCACATTAAATACAAGTTCATCCTTATCTTTGTCCTTGTCTGCCACAATTACATCACCCTCCTTTAGCTTGCCTTCGAGCATCATTTCGCAAACGCCGTCCTCGATATATGTCTGTATGGCTCTTTTCAGCGGTCGTGCACCGAACTGCACATCGTATCCCTTTCGAGCGACGAAATCTTTTGCTTCCTCCGTCAGTTCAAGTCCGTAGCCGAGTGCTTCGAGCCGTTTTACAAGTCCTCTCAGCTCTATGTCGATAATTTTCTTTATTGCCTTCAGGTCAAGCTGATCAAAGGTGATGATTTCATCGAGGCGGTTGAGAAATTCCGGACTGAATTGTTTGCTTAGGCTTTTCTGTATGATGCTACGTGCGTATTCCTTGTCCTCTTCCTTCATATCGGCAGAGAAAGAACCGGCATTAAAGCCTATGCCCTTGCCGAAGTCCTTTAGCTGGCGTGTTCCGGCATTACTTGTCATGATGATTATGGTATTGCTGAAATCCACGAGTCTTCCGTTGCCATCGGTAAGTCTGCCCTCGTCGAGCACCTGCAGCAGCATGTTGAAGACCTTTCCGTGTGCCTTCTCTATCTCGTCGAGCAAGACTATGGAATACGGGTGGCGGCGCACCTTTTCAGTGAGCTGTCCGCCCTGCTCGTAGCCTACATATCCTGGAGGTGCTCCGATAAGGCGCGACGTGTTAAAGCTTTCGCTGTATTCGCTCATGTCAATACGTATTATGTCGTCAGCACTGCCAAACATATGTTCGGCAAGCTTTTTTGCGAGATATGTCTTTCCCACTCCCGTAGGTCCAAGGAACATGAATGCCCCTATCGGATGATGAGGGTCTCTCAACCCAAGGCGGTTTCTCTGTATTGCCTTTACGGTTTTCTTGACTGCCGCATCCTGTGCCAAAACATCGTTCATAAGCTGTGCAGCCATATCCTTCAGTTTGTCATTCTCCTTTTGCGACACTTTCTGTACAGGAACGCCAGCCATTACGGAAACGACATTTGCCACATCTTCTGCTGTGGCATCTGTAAAGGTCTCCATACTTCCGTTCTTTGCCATCTCCTGTATGTCGGCAACAGTCTTCTCGAGAACTACCTGACGGTCTCTGAAACTTGCAGCAAGTTCAAAATTCTGGTTTTTTACCGCGTTCTGTTTCTTCTTTTTAACCTCTTCGAGTTCATTCTCTGCCTCAACAAGTTCCGGCGGCACTTGTACACCCCTCAGATGTACCTTTGCACCGACCTCGTCTAATGCATCTATCGCCTTGTCGGGGAATTGTCTGTCAGCAACATATCGGTCTGTTAGTTTCACGCATGCCAGAAGAGCCTCGTCGGAATATCTCACGTGATGATGGCTCTCATATCTGTCCTTTATGTTATGTAGTATGGCGATTGTCTGTTCTACGGTTGTAGGTTCAACCATTACTTTCTGGAAGCGTCTCTCGAGTGCACCGTCTTTCTCTATAGAATTGCGGTACTCGTCAAGTGTCGTCGCACCGATACACTGAATGAGTCCACGTGCAAGAGCCGGCTTCATGAGGTTTGCCGCATCCATTGTTCCCGGTGCCGATCCAGCGCCGACGAGGGTATGAATCTCATCGATAAACACGATAATATCAGGATTTTCCTCAAGTTCCTTAAGAAGGACCTTTATTCTTTCCTCAAACTGTCCTCTGTACTTTGTTCCGGCTACGATTCCTGCCATATCAAGATTTACAACCCTTTTTCCGTACAGTACAGGAGAAGTGGTTTTATTTGCAATCTGTATGGCGAGTCCTTCCACGATAGCACTTTTTCCGACACCAGGCTCACCTATAAGGATAGGATTGTTCTTTTTCCTTCTACAGAGAATCTCTACAACCCTTTCTATTTCTTTCTCTCTGCCCACTACGGGGTCAAGTTTTCCTTCAGCAGCAGCTTTGGTGAGATCGGTACCAAAATTGTCTACCATCGGAGTTTTACTCTGAGCCTTTTCTGTCTGCACGCTACTACCGGCAGACTTATTATTCTTTCCGCCAATAAAATCGTCTTCGTCCTCTTCATCAGGAATGCCCAAGCCATTCTGCGGTGACATTTTGTCTTTCTTGAAAAAGAAATTCTTCATTTCATCGTAGTTTATTTTGTTTTGTTCAAGAATGATTTTTGCTCCATTGTCTCTTTTATCGTGTAGCATAGCAAGCAGGAGATGCTCCTCGTCAACGACAGGCGACGACTGCATCCTTGCTTCGAGTACTGAGAGTTTAAGAATACTCGTGGCATGCTCATCAAGCTCTACGTCAGCTTCATTTGCGAGTATTTCGTTGCTTTTGTATTTACTGATGCGCTCCTCAAGCACATGTCTCATTTCCTCGGTGTTGACATTCAGAGTATTCTCTAATACATCAACCACTCCAGGCTTAACCCGCAACATTGCAAGTAGCAGATGCTCTGGAGCAACAAGTCTGCAATTCAGTCGTATTGCCTCTTCTCTGCTTACAGCCATAACCTGCGACATTTTTTTTGAGAATTCACTAATCATATATTCAAATTAAAGTTTTTAGATAGGTACTGCAAATTGCATGCCAAGTATTTCTTTTCTAAATATCTTTTCTCATGCTGAACTCGCATCCGCAGTATTTTTGATTGTAAAACCCATACTCACGTATAATCTGCGCTCTCCGTTCACTGAGTCCGCCCTTGCGCCAATTCTGATCCCACCATGTCACATCATCATATGGTTCAACGGCAAACTGTCCTGCCTCATTAATCTGTTCAAGACTCTTCCATCTTGACGAGGCAAGAGTGGTGGTGATAACCTTGTATCCCTTTTCGTGGGCATATTTTGCAGTTCTTCGCAGTCTCATGCGGAAACATTCCATACACCTGTTGCCGCGTTCCGGTTCATTCTCTAAGCCTTTCACGCAGCCCAGCCAGGTCTCATGATCATAGTCGGCATCAACAATGTCGAGTCCGAGGGATTCTGCATAGCGCGTACATTCATTTTTACGTATCATATACTCTTCTTCCGGAAAGATATTCGGATTGCAGTAATATATAGTAGGTGTTATGTTATGCTGCAGCATACATTCTATTATAGCCGAAGAGCAAGGCGCACAACATGTATGCAACAGTACTTTTGTTTCTCCACCCGGCACTATGACTTCGTATTTTTTCTTTGCCATAACGGTATTTCTCCTTTCTGTCTACACATTAAAATAATCTTTAAACGCCTCTTGCATATGTTTATAGAAAAGGCGTCAGCAGATGTGCGAACCATCCAACGAACTTTTTCCATGGCGAACGCCATTTATCCCAACTTTCTTCCGTAAGGCGGAATGATGCTTTTTTGTCATTTTCAAACATATCGTTGAGCTGGCGCGTTACACAAGGGTCAATGATAACGGCATTCTCCTCATAGTCAAAATTCAGACTTCTGGAGTTCAGGTTCGCACTGCCCACAGTGCAAAATTGCCCATCGACCATGATAATCTTTGTATGATGGAAGCCTTCCTCGTATATCCACACCTCGACTCCTTTTTTCATCAGTCTGTGTACGTTATAAAATACGCAATCCGGTGTTAGCGGTATGTCGCTATGGGAGGAAACCATAATCTCTACTTTTACACCCCTCTCCACGGCTTTCCGCAAAGCTTTCTTTAGCGAAGGATTAAGAGTAAGATAGGGATTCACCAGCTTGATGCTATCCTTTGCATCGTTGATAGCGTCGAGATAGAACTTACGGATAATCTTGTTTGTTACTCTCGGTTCGCGATTAATTATACCCACCAGTTTTCCGTTTCCCGAGCGGCATCCGTCAGCTTTCAGTCCTTTTATATAGTCGGCGTCATGATACCCCCTGTAGTATTTCGCACCATGAACGTCCTGTCCGGTAACTTTATGCCACATTCTCAAGAATATGGTCTGAAGTGTATTTACTTCAGGACCCTCTATCCTGCAATGCATATCACGCCATTTGCCGACTTGTTCTGTTCCTTTAATATAATAGTCTGCCACGTTCATGCCTCCAGTATAAGCCACTTTGCCGTCGATGACAACAATTTTCCGGTGGTCGCGGTGAAACACATGGTTTACCCACGGAAAGCGCAACGGGTCGAACTCGTATATCTCGACACCCTTTTCGCGCAATGCCTTCAGATGACGATGTTTCAAGGGTTTGTTGTTTGAGTCATTCCCGAATCCGTCGAACAATGCCCTTACTTCAACCCCCTCCCTTGCTTTCTCAGCAAGAATATCAAAGAGCAAAGAGGCTATAGAGTCGTTTCTGAAATTGAAATACTCCAGATGAACACTGCTTCTTGCCTGTCGGATTGCCATGAACATATCGTCAAATTTCTCTTGTCCGCTCATCAATAGCGTTACGGAATTACCGTTTGAGAAACTTACGCCTTGCTGCCGCATCTGCTTTACGATAAGGGAATCTGCCGTCAGACTACCATCTGGTATATCCTGTACACCGGCTTTGGCTTTAAGCGACATAGCCACAGCAAGCAACATGAGAAAAGCAAGCAAACGCAGCTGATATATTTTCAATTTATACATTAACAAAAGTCAATAAGTTACTACTAATCAATTCTTTCTGTGTATTCTGCAGCAGCATCAGCACAACGCTCTCCATCGACTCCGGCAGAAACAATTCCACCTGCATAACCTGCACCCTCACCACAGGGGAAGAGTCCACTGACGGTTACATGCTGCAATGTTTCCCTTTCTCTAAGGATACGCAACGGAGAAGAGGTTCTTGTCTCTACAGCGATGAGTACCGCCTCATTGGTCAGGAAGCCATGACTCATGCTACCGAATTTCCTGAAGCCTTGCTGCAAGCGTTTACCCACCATAGGAGGCAACCAGAAATGCAGCGGACTTGAAATCAGGCCTGGCGCATACGATGCTTTCGGAAGATCATAACTGAGCTTTGAGTTTACGAAATCCGCCATCCTTTGTGCCGGGGCCGTCTGTTTCATATTTCCGTTTACCCAGCAATCGCGTTCGAGTTTTTCCTGAAAGCGTAGCACTCTCATTATATCGTTGCCTTCCAGATCCTCAGGACGTACTTCAACTACCATACCACTATTAGACCAGCGCGTACCACGGTTGCTCGGGCTCATGCCGTTCACTACTATCTGTTCCTTGCCTGTGGCTGCTGGTATGACAAAACCTCCCGGGCACATACAGAAGGAGTAAACACCTCTTCCGTCAACCTGTGTCACGAAACTGTATTCTGCTGCAGGCAGGTATTTCCCCCTACCCTGTTTTGAATGATATTGTATCTGGTCGATAAGTTGCGCCGGATGTTCCAGTCTGACGCCAACAGCAATTCCCTTTGCCTCCATCTCGATTCCGGCATCGTTCAGATAACGGTATACATCACGTGAGGAATGTCCCGTGGCAAGGATTACCGGACCGCAATATTCCTTTTCTTCTCCCGACACTAAATCGACAGCCACGGCTCCTTTTACCTCTCTACCATCCATTATGAGCGAAGTCATTTTAGTCTGGAAATGCACCTCACCTCCGCATCGCAGTATTGTATTTCGCATTGCTTCAATTACGGCTGGCAGCTTGTCTGTTCCTATATGCGGATGAGCATCTGCAAGTATTGCCGTTGATGCCCCATGCTGACAAAAGACATTTAGGATTTTTTCTATATCCCCTCTTTTCTTACTTCTTGTATATAGCTTACCGTCGGAATAGGCTCCAGCACCTCCCTCTCCAAAGCAATAATTACTTTCAGGATCTACTTTTTGAGTTTTTGTTATAGCAGACAGGTCTAACTTTCTGTCTCTTACGTTTTTACCTCTCTCCAAAACTATTGGTCTGCAACCTCTTTCTATTAACCTTAGCGCAGCAAAGAGTCCGCCGGGACCTGCTCCTACGACAATTACAGGTTTGCCATTCGACACATCTCCATACTCCGTGTGTATGTATTCATCGTCTTCAGGAAGCTCATTGATGTACAGTCTTACCTTGAGGTTTACAAATATATTGCGCTGCCTTGCATCAATACTGCGTTTTAGTATTCTTATTCCTTTTATCGTACGTTCATCAATGCCACACTCATGCGCCATGAAGTCTTTTAGCAGGCTCTCCGTAGCCGCCACTCTCGGCTCAACACGTATTTGCTGTTCTTTAATCATATTGTCATATATAAAAAACAAAAGCTTCATCGCTATTTGCGGTGAAGCTCTGCAGTCGTTATCTGCTATAGAATTTACTTTTTATTTGCCACAGTAGACTTATAAGCCTTGTTCAGACCAGCAATCACCTCATTGGTTATATCATATGCCTTGTCGGCATAAAGTATATTATCGCCAGCCTTGCTTATGATAAGAGCATATTTCTTGTCCTTGTTATAGGCATTCAGATAATGCTGGATGCTGTCGCGAAGAGCCTTATTGAAAGTATTTGTCTCATTTTGGAAATCATTTCCCAAACGCTGCTGCAGTGCCTGAAGGTCAGCACTCTGACGCTGAAGACCTGCCTGAACCGCCTCTGCCTGCTGCTGTGTGTATTTATTGCTCTGCACGTCTTGCTGGAACTTTGCAGCAGCTGCCTGCAAGGAACGCTGCTTGGCAGCAAGCGTATTCTCTATATTCTGGCTTTTCTTCTGTAGTATCTGCGAATATTCTTTACAGAACTTATACTGCGACATGATGGAATCTACTTCAACATATGCAATTTTCATCGCACCAGTCTGCGCTACAGGAGTCTGCTGCTTTTCGTCAACTTTCTGTGCCTCCTTATTACAAGAAGCAAATGCCAAAACTCCCAATGCCATTACCGACATGATGCGTACTATTTTCTTATTCATATCTTTTCTTTTATATTTTCATTTATATTGTCTGCAAAGGTAAGAAGAATATTTTAACCTGCAAAGATTATACGGAAAAAAGATTTTAACCCAAACAATTCATAATTGTATAATTTATAATCCATAATCCACAACAGGCAGGTTTAATATAAAAAAACGCGCTATTCTTTTCTGTCAATATATTAACATCAAACGAAAGATGTTTTATTAACGATATTTTGAAAAAAACGAAATGCAAACATTATGAGATACAAGTTTTATTCGTACATTTGCAATATTAGTAAGTGAAAGACTATGGTGGTAATATATTGCAACCAATTGTAAATAATGAATTATAAACACTGAAGCAGGCATGATTTTTTATTTCTCAGGTACAGGAAACAGTAAGCATGTAGCATTTTGTTTGGCAAAAGCGACAGGAGAAAGTTGCATTTCAATAACAGACTGCATGAACAACGGTAGGTTCTCATTCCAATTATGCAGGGATGAACGCATCGGATTTGTAACTCCTGTATATTTCTGGGGGCTTCCAAACATAGTCGTAAGGTTTGTCAACGAACTAAATATCATTGGATTACGCCATAACTTCATATATCATGTGGTTACATTCGGAACCACTACGGGGCAGGCGCATTATATGATGCAGAAACTGCTGAAGAAAAAAGGTTTGTGGCTCGACGCAAAATATAATGTAAGAATGGTAGATGTCTGGACTCCGATGTTTGACGTATCGAACCGAGAGAAATGCTTGCGGAAAACAGAAAAAGCCGATAAGCACATAAAGAGAGTGGCTGAAATGGCCATGGAACGGAAGACTGGCAACTTTGATTATCTGCGCCTTCCACACTGGATAGCTTGTTGGTATTACCTCACATACGAAAAACAGCGCAAGACAAGGAATTTCCATGTAATAAAGGACAGGTGTACCAGTTGCAACAAATGTGCCCGACAATGTCCGGAACATGCCATAGATATTGAAAACGGCTATCCTGTCTGGATAAAGGAGGAATGCACCATGTGCTTAAGATGTCTGCATCATTGCCCCGGCTTCGCCATACAATATGGAAGGCGGACGGTAAAACACGGTCAGTTTGTGTATCCAGAAGAAATGGCAAAACAATGAGCAAGAGAATCAGCTTAAAAGATTACGCTAAAGGTGTTTATATAAAACAGATTAAGGACAAAATCAAAAGAATATGAAATTCCCGGAAATATACTCAGCAATAGGAATGATGGAACTGATAGAGAAAATAGGTTTCCTGCCTCTGCTCAACAGTGGGATTGACGGTTTCTCTGCCGAAGACATAGTAACGGAAGACTGCCGATATGTTACATTCCCAGAGGGCGGTTGGGACTGGCCTCTTTGGAAATGGAAAGGCGAAATCGTAGAGGAGCTACCGTGTGTGTACGGAAAGTTCTTCAACAAAAAGGCTGGATTCATCAGCCTGGAATGGTGGCAGGACTTTTGCAACTACCGAAGAAACAAATTTCCACGTCCAAACGAGGATTCTATAGAAGGAGTCATTCTCGACACACTAAAGTCATCAGGAAGTCTCATAACGAGAGAACTTAGGAATGCCTGCGGTTTTACAGGAAAAGGTATGAGAAGTAAGTTTGACAGCTATATTACACGTTTAGAGATGTCAACTTACATCGTGACAGAGAATTTTGTTTACCCTCGCGACAAACATAATCGAGAATACGGATGGGGATGGTCGCTTCTGAATACGCCAGAGGAATTATATGGCAAGGAAAAATGCCTGTGTGAACGGACTCCCGAAGAATCTTCCCAAAGAATTTATGAGCATCTGAAAAAGATTCTTCCAGATGCTTCGAACAAACAAATTCTGAAACTGATTGGATGACATAAAGGAAAAGCTCGAACTTCAAAATCAAATGATTAGGATTTTTAATATTATTTCTTGAAAATTTCCATTCTTAATATAAATGTCAAGAACAAGAGAAATCACTGGTTAATAGTTTTTCACAGACAAAACAGTTAAGTTTCTTGGAGAAGCGCATTTTTAGCATTAACTTTGCACTATAATAATGAAGATTATTAATTTCATATATACAGATTATGAACAACAGTGAATTAAAACCAGCTTGTGTTTTTGAGCAATTTGCCAAAATAAACAAGATTCCCCGTCCGTCAAAGCACGAGGAGAAGATGATTGAGTTTCTGAAAGAATTCGGAAAAGAAAGAAACCTCGAAACTATTGTTGACGAAACAGGAAACGTTCTGATAAAGAAACCCGCTACAAAGGGCTATGAAGACAGGGAAACAGTTGTACTCCAGAGTCATATGGATATGGTGTGCGACAAACTCGTGGATGTAAATATAGACTTCACGAAAGACCCTATCGAGACTTATGTCGACGGTGAATGGATGAAGGCAAAAGGTACTACTCTCGGAGCAGACGACGGTATAGGATGTGCAATAGAAATGGCTATCCTCGACAGCAACGACATTGAACACGGTCCTATAGAATGTGTCTTCACACGCGACGAGGAAACAGGACTCACAGGAGCACACGGCATGAAGGCTGGTTTTATGACCGGGAACATGCTTATAAACCTCGACAGCGAGGATGAAGGACAGATTTTTATAAGCTGCGCCGGAGGACAGACGACTACTGCAACATTCAATATCGGACTTGAAGATGCTCCTAAGGAATTCTTCTTTATGAAAGCTGCAATTAAGGGACTGCTGGGCGGACACAGCGGTGACGACATAAACAAGAAACGCGCAAACTCTATAAAGCTGCTCACAAGATTTCTGTTCCTGGAAATGCAGAAGACAGACATAAGACTCGCAAGTTTTAATTCCGGTCGCATGCACAATGCAATTCCACGTGACGGAGTTGTTATATTTGCCGTACCTGAGAAAGACAAAGAAACTGTAAAGGCTGATTGGAACGTGTTTGCCGCCAATGTTGAAGACGAATTCCACGTAACAGAAAGCGATATGAATTTTGCGCTTGAAAGCCATGAAAGCGAAAAGGTATTGCGCAAAGCTGAGGCTGACAAGTTTATACTTGCCATGCAGGCTGTATACAACGGTGTTCTTGCAATGTGTCAGGACAAAGCTCTGGAGTGGATGGTGGAAACATCAACAAACGTTGCAAGTGTTACAACTGATACTGAAGGCAAAATTACGGTGGTTGCTTCGCAGCGCTCAAACGTGATGAGCAACTTGCAGAATATGACAAATACCGTGAAAGCGGCATTCTTGCTCGGCGGTGCTGACGTGAAGGTGGACGATGCTTATCCGGCATGGAAGATGAACCCTAACAGCAAACTTACCGAAATCGTTGTGGATGCTTACAAAAAGCTATTCAAAAAGGATCCACTCGTTATCGGAATCCACGCGGGTCTGGAATGTGGACTCTTCTCCGAGAAATATCCGCATCTCGACATGGTTTCATTCGGACCTACTTTGCGCGGCGTACACTCACCGGAAGAACGACTGCTTATCCCTACCGTTGAGATGGTTTGGGATCACTTGCTCGAAATTCTAAAGAATATGCCTAAAAAGTGATAAGCACTAATAAGGTATAGATATATTTGAATGAAGAAGGAATGTTTTGTCTGGTTATTTCATTATACAATTACCATACAAAACATTCTTCTTTTTATTTTATACATATCAATACAAGTTATCTATTATTTATTCATACCAATACAAGATGCCTCAATCTTTCATAAGTAAAAAGGTTTTCTCTTATATGGGGACTGTTCTTATAAAATAAGGATACTTGTCATTTTTTCTTTTCACCCCAAAGATTTACCATATTTTTATAGAGCTTTTCCTCGTTCGGAAAATGCTGTGCCTCCCATAGGCGAGTATTCTTGAGCTGGTCTGGCATAAACTGCTGATCAACAAAGTGGTTAGGATAATCGTGGGAGTATTTATATCCTTCGGCATAACCAAGATCAGACATCATCTTTGTCGGAGCATTACGCAAATGCAGTGGTACAGGCAGGTTCCCCGTGGAACGCACAAGTTGGAGAGCCTTGTTTATACCGTTATAAGCCGAATTACTCTTTGGCGAGGCAGCAAGATATACTGTTGCCTCAGCAAGGGGAATACGCCCCTCGGGCCAACCGATTTTCATTACAGCATCAAAGGCGGCATTAGCAAGCAGAAGTGCATTCGGATTTGCAAGACCAATATCCTCGGATGCACTTATCACTAGGCGACGCGCTATGAATGACGGATCTTCACCACCTTCAATCATGCGCGCAAGCCAATATAGAGCAGCATCAGGGTCAGAGCCACGTATGCTTTTAATAAAGGCTGAAATTATATCATAATGCATTTCTCCGTCTTTATCGTATGCCATCGGATTTTGCTGCAGACAGGAAACAACAAGAGCATCGGTTATTTTAACGGTATCAGAAGACGAAGAGTCTGTTACAAGTTCCAGAATATTCAATAACTTCCTGGCATCACCACCGCTATAACGCAATATTGCAGTCCGCTCCTTGACAACGATGTTACGCTTACTCAATTCCACATCTGTCGTTATAGCACGATGTAATAGTTCCAATAAATCATTGTCGTCGAGCGGTTTCAGAACATAAAGCTGACAGCGAGAAAGCAACGGACGGATTACCTCAAACGACGGATTTTCCGTGGTAGCTCCTATGAGCGTTATGTCGCCCTTCTCTACTGCACCAAGCAATGAATCCTGTTGACTCTTGCTGAAACGATGTATCTCGTCGATGAAGAGTATTGGATTGTTCTCATTGAAAAAACGTCCCTGGCGTGCCTTCTCAATAACATCACGAACATCTTTCACACCACTTGTCACGGCACTAAGTGTAAAAAATGGTACATTGAGGCGACTTGCTACAATTTGCGCAAGTGTTGTTTTGCCAACCCCGGGAGGTCCCCATAATATAAAAGAGGTGATGCGTCCAGCCTCAATCATATTACGAAGCACGGCATGCTCACCCACCAAATGCTTCTGACCAATATACTCATCAAGGGTCTTTGGTCTCATTCTTTCTGCTAATGGTTTACTCATACATGCAAAATTATGAAATATATCGCATACACACAAAAAATAATGAGCTAAAAAACTTGCAGAAAAGAGAGAATGTATTACTTTTGCAGAACTATAATGCAGCATTAACAAAGAGGAAATGAAAATTGCGCTTTTACAGACAGACATTAGGTGGGGACAACCCTCTATCAATCAACAGCATATAGAGCAGATGATTGTGTCCTGCCCACAAGCTGACATATATGTCTTGCCGGAAATGTGGAGCACAGGATTTATTGCCAATAATCACGAACTTGCCGAAGCCGAGGAAAATAGCCTGAAAAACGGCTCTATAGCATGGATGACAAAAAAAGCAGCTGAAAAGAATGCCGCCGTATGCGGAAGTTTGGCAATAAAAACACTACAGGGGAAATTCGTAAACAGAATGTACTTTGCAAAACCTGACGGCACTATAGAACACTACGACAAACGACATCTTTTTTCTCCAGGAGGGGAAAATAGAATCTTCGAATCTGGAAAAGAGCGCAAGATTGTGGAATTTCGAGGAGCAAGAATACTTCTTCAGATATGCTATGACCTTAGATTTCCTGTATGGAGCCGATGCAAAGGCGACTATGATGTTGCAATATATGTTGCCAACTGGCCAACAAGCCGACACGACGTGTGGGAAACATTACTCAAGGCAAGAGCCATCGAGAACCAATGCTACGTTGTCGGTGTAAACCGAACTGGCAAGGATGAAACATGCAAATATACAGGAGGAAGCATAACTGTTGACCCATACGGCAAGACAGTGTGTTGCTGTGGAATTTCATCAAATGCGGCAATAGCTGACATTGACGAGGAGAAAATCACTCATTTTAGAAATGCATTCCCCGTCTTTGACGACAGCGATACGTTCATTATTGAAAAATAAATATCAATATAGAATATAAATAAAACAAATTAGTACATAGAATTTAATATGAAAGCAGACGGTAAAAAAGCTCTTACTTTAAAAACGATGAACAAAAGCAACGTTTGGGACATTCAAGAGAATGACATCATCAGACTGTTGGAGAGCATTGGAAAAGATGCAGACTTGATTGAGAACCTCAACCATTATTTTGACATCATAAGAAGTGCTTTCGAGTTAGAGGAAGTCAAAATTGACCGCCCTGAGGTTATAAAGAAATATGAAGACAGAGGTTTCAAGGTGGCTACAATAAAAACGGACGACAAAAACTCCAAGAAGATAGCACTCAAGAAAAAGACAATCATGAGAGTGACCGACTTGACTTACGAAAACATCAGACATATCTCTGCTGCAAAGCTCATGGAGGTAATCGACAGGAATTTCGGAGGAGGATGGGACTCGCTCTCACAAAGTACGCAAGATATCATACAGAGCGGATTTGACATCAGCACTACTACATTGCCTAAAGATCGTCTACATAAAAAGGGAGGTATGTATGAGAAAAAAGTCGAGGACGGATTCGATGTACTCGAAATTCCAAAAGGTGCATGGACTGAAGCTATTTTTGCAAAACTAAAACCTTTAGAGGAAAAACCTCATTTGGAATTTGAGGAAGACAGGAAAAAGCATAAGAAAGACGACGACGATGACGATGAATACGATGATGATGACGACGACTTGAATGACGATAAGTTTGACGACGAGGATGAATTTGATGATGACAAACTTACCGAAGAAAGTTATCGCACGACTATAGAAGAAGATCCGGAGGAACTCTCCCTTGAAGCGGAAGATGTTGCAGACGATGACGAATATTAATACCTGCAAATAAAGGACTTTCTTTTATATTCATAAAAATCCCCTTCCATCTCATATATCGTGGTACAACAAGAACGTTGAATGACAAGGAAGGGGATTCTTATTTTTTAGAACTTTGGCAAAAGTAACGCTACATAAATTTTCAAAAAAACATAGTCCCTATTCCACCCCAATCAGATGAATATGGGAACTATGTTAAATCAATATAGTCTTTAAACTATCCAAACACTTAGAATCTTGGCGGACGACCTCCACCGAAACCTCCTCCAGACATTCCTCCACGGTTGAAGCGACGGTCATGGAAGTCTGGACGCGGTCCATCATGTTCGCCACGCCGCTTATCCATAGCCTCTTTGCCTCCAAAGAGATTGAAGCGGTAAACGACATGCAACATTGCATAACTGTTAATACTATTGTAGAAGCTATCACTACGCTGCATTGCAGATACCGTACGGCTGAAGCTGCTCAAATTCTGCAGAATATCATAGAACTGCAAAGATACGCTAAGTGAGTTACCTTTCAGGAAGCTTTGACTTATCTGTGCATTCCAGACCAATTCATTTGTATTTGCTGCTCCATCATAACCACGGCGCGAATTCTCGTGTAAATCCGTTGTTAAGCTCATATTCCACGGCAAATAGACATTAAGGTTGGCTCCATAAGAGAATTGCCAAGTATCAAGATTATTTGCAGACTGCAACAGATTTCTTGTTCGCATATAATTTAGAGACCCGTCAAGACTGACATCAAGCCAATCCTTTCGATAACCGAAACTCAGTTTCTCGCCTAAACTTGTAGTGCGGGTCGTATTTTTCTGAACATCATGAGAATTATCCTTTGTCAAATACCCAACATAATTGTTATAATTGAATGTAGTAAAGGTATTGACATTCCAAACACCTGCTGAATCTATTGAAGTATTAAGCATAAGGGCTGCAATCATATCCCAATTACCATTGATGTTCTCCGGACGAGTTATGCGACCGCCAGTCTTTTCATCATACGTCACTGCATTGCTGACACTATTTCGCGTATTTTTATAATTCACGAAAGTCATTATTGCCGTTTGGTGAGACTCGAGATAAGTATTGTAGAACAAACGGAAATTGTTGGTAAACGACGGTTTCAATCCCGGATTTCCCTTCTTTACGTTAAGCGGATCACTATCATCAGTAATATCGAGCATGTCGGCAATTTCAGGTTGAGATGTTGTTCCACGATAATTGATACGAAGGTTGCTCGTCTTTGAGAACTTGTATCTAAACTCGAATGTAGGAGATACATTAAACACATTTCTTACCGTATCTGTACTGACGCCACGATATTCCTGAATGAACTTAGAAGTTTGAGGCTGGAACATTACGCCAGCATTAAAATTATATTTTTTCTTTATCACCTTAAAACTCAACTGCATCTCATGAATATAGTTTCTATACTCTGAGTAGCGACTTTGCGACTTGTCGTAATAGTCTTCAAGAGTCCCGTCGAGCAACGACAAATAAGAATTCCAGTTTCTGTAACCTGTCGTAACATTGTTGAAGAGTCCATTTTCAACATTGCTGAAATCATATGTAGAACGATTACTCTTATTGTAGTTATACGTAAACTTATAGCTGAACTGCAGAAATGTGCCTTTCCACAAAGGCTCACTATAAGTGAGCTGAACGGCTGACGACCATTTCTTTGTAGGGGTATAGTTATAACGGTTTGTGTTATACACGGAGTCATTCCCATAAATATCCTGAAGTTGATAAAGATGAACGTTTGAAAGCGACAGACTGTTACTGTTACCATCGGAATAACTAAGATCGCCACGCAACGTAACATTACGTCCACTACGGTTAAGCTTACGGTTTACCTGGAGCATAGCACCTGCCGAGGTGCTTTTGGAATAGCTCACGGAACTACTTGTTCGACGGTTTACTATCACTCCGTTTTTTTCCAGTAGCTGTAAAGCGTCATTAGAGAGAGGGTCGTCAACTATATCATAAGGATTACTCTGAAAAGATGCAGAAAGTCCACTTGACAATCCATCATTCGTATTATATGAAAATTTAGGACGAAACATTATATTCGTCATCGAATCGGGTGTCCACTCCATTCTGAAGCGCGCATCATAACTGTTTGAGCGCGATAAGCTGGAATTATGACTATTGGAGAAAGCACCACTTTTATTTACGAAATTCTCTGTAGACTGTGTAGTCTGCAAATCGCCATTGGAATGGTTCCATCTTACACTACCGTCGAGCTTCAACTTATTTTTGTCTTCATAATTGACATTCACACCTACCATCTTCTTCGAGTTAAGTCCTTGCGGTGAACCTCCGAATCTTCCGCCTCCGCCAGGAAAGCCCATATCATTGACATTGTTTGCATTTCCAAAACCCATAATGCGCAATTTGTCATAGAATCCAGCCCCCATAACTTTTTCGGAATAACGGCTATGGGTACCTGCTGAAAGGTCTATATTCCCGAAAACACCCTTATTCATACCCTTCTTTATGCCAAAATCAAGAACTGTTTCCTCTTCTCCATCATCAATGCCCGTAACCTTGGCAAGATCGCTTTTTTCTTCATAAGCCTTCACCTTTTCTATAATAGATGTCGGAATGTTTTTCATGGCAGTCTTCGTATCACCAGTCATGAATTCCTTGCCGTCAAAAAGGATTTTCTTCACCTCCTTGCCATTGATAGTAATTTTCCCGTCATCGTCAATTTGTGCACCGGGCAGTTTCTTAACGAGTTCCTCCACGACAGAACCTTCTGGTGTACGATAGGCAGAGGCGTTATAAACAAAAGTATCTTCTTTGAGCGTTACCTTGGCAGCCTGTCCGAGAACCGTTGCACCTTTCAGCATTATAGCATCAGAACCAAAGACAATATCCCCAAGTTTCGCCTCTGGCTTTGAGGATGATACGCTAAAATTATGACACAAGTTTTTATACCCGACACTTGAGAACATTAAAATATACTTTCCCTCTGACGACAATGGAATAGAAAAGCTGCCGTCTTCCGTTGTCAGTGCGCCTTTCACAAAAGAGCTGTCAGATTTCAACAACTGTACCGTTGCCATATAGACCCCTTCTTTCGTATCACGGTCTATAAGTTTTCCGCTGACACTAAAAGTCTGGGCTACAGACACAACGGAAAAAAGCATTACAAAAAGTAATGAATAGATTTTTTTCATCTTATATTATATTTTTTCTAGTTATCATTATTCTACATGCCGAAATATTGTTTTCAACTGCGAGAAATACAGAACAACATTCAGCACTCCTTTTACAAACGCTTTTTATGCTATTAAGCAAGTAAAATTAAGACTTGGTTCAACTTGCAAGACAAAAGCATTTATTATAATAAAGATATGCAAAGTAAGCTAAAGTTTAATAGAAGACAAAGCAAAATATCCCAAAAGTTTCCTTTTATCGACTTAAATCATTATTTTTGCAAAAATTATAAACAATACGAACACGCCTTTTTTATACAAGGGCATAAACTATAGCCATTATGAGTCAAAAAATTATCTTTTCAAAAAGTATATGCAAAGAGATAGACAAGCTACTGAACTGCAGCAACTACAATAAAGTATTCTTGCTTACAGACGAGAATACGCATATATACTGTACAAAGCCTCTCGCCGAAAGTAAAATTCTTACAACTGCTGAAGGCATAGAGATAAAAGCATCAGACAGTAACAAGACTATAGATTCTGTAGTTCATGTATGGAAAGAACTCAGCTATAAGGGGGCAACACGAAACTCCTGCCTGATAAACGTAGGCGGCGGAATGACAACAGACCTTGGAGGCTTTGCAGCCTCAACATTTAAGCGTGGAATAGATTTCATCAATATCCCAACGACCCTTCTCGCTATGGTGGATGCATCCGTAGGCGGAAAAACTGGATTTAACTTTAATGGGCTGAAAAATGAAATTGGAGTCTTCAATGAAGCAAAAGCCGTTATTATCGACACTGATTTTTTGAAAACGCTCGACAATGAGAATATGACTTCCGGATATGCAGAAATGCTTAAACATAGTTTGATAAGCGATGAGAAAATGTGGGCGGAACATATTTGTTTCGACCTGAATGCTCCCGATTATACTTTACTTCTTGATATGATTGAAAAGAATGTAGGCGTGAAAGAGAAGATTGTAACCGAAGACCCCCACGAGAAAGGAATAAGGAAAGCACTAAACTTCGGACACACATTCGGACATGCCTTCGAAGCGTTTGCTTTATCAAGCGGCAATCCTATCCTTCATGGATATGCCGTGGCGTATGGCATTATCTGCGAACTTTATCTCAGTGCGATTACCCTGGGATTTCCTACCGACAAACTACGACAAACAGTAAGGTTCATAAAGGAGAATTATGGACTATTCCAAATAACATGCAATGACTATAAAAAACTTATTGAACTTATGCATCACGATAAGAAAAACACAGGGAAGGAAATAAACTTCACCCTTCTGAAAAATATCGGAGAAATACACATAAATGAAAATGTATCAGAAGAACTCATCAAAGAGGCTTTAGATTTCTACCGCGAAGCATAATTGCTCAACATTATAAAAAAGACCAAATCCCTGACACAAACAAACTGAGAGTATTCCGACGGAATAACAACCATCGAAATACTCTCATAATATTTTGCGGTATTCCATTACTCCAAAGCTACAGCAGAACGCACACGACTTAATGTTTCCGGAGTCATCTGCAAATAGCTCGCTATATATACAAGAGGAGCCTTTATCACCATTTGAGGATTCAGCTTACAAAGTTTGCGGTAACGATCCTTGGCACTTTCAAAGCGAAGCATATCTGCCCTACGCTGAGAAATGATAAGACTCTCCTCAAGTATCTTGCGGTAAAGAATTTGTATATTCACATTATGCAAAGCAACCACTTCCAGCCTTTTCTTCGGGATAGCATACACTGTAGTCGCTTCAAGAGCTTCAACAACAAGTTGAGATGGCTCTTCACGGAAAAGACTCTCTATACACATAAAAATAGTACCGTCGGCGGCAAGATATTCAGTCACCTCCTTGTTGTTCTTGAAATAATATTCACGAACTAACCCCTTTTCCACGTAAAAGATACTTTGGCAAATCTGTCCCTTGTCGACAATTTTATCACCACGCGAAAATTTCATCGGGACAAGAATCTCCTCTAAAATATCAAGCTCGTCATGAGCCATTGTGCTGTATCGCCTTGCCAGTTCCCTGGCAATATCCCTTTTAGTTAAAACCGGCTCCTTCATAGTATCTTCCTCCGTTTCTTCTTTTACTTTTTATTCATATATTAGTCAAGTTTAAGGACTGCAAGGAATGCCTTCTGAGGTACTTCTACATTACCAATCTGTTTCATCCTCTTCTTTCCTTTTTTCTGTTTCTCCAATAGTTTTCTTTTACGACTGACATCACCTCCATAGCATTTTGCAGTAACATCCTTACGGACACACTTTATAGTCTCCCTGGCAACGATTTTTGCCCCTATAGCGGCCTGAATGGCAATATCAAACTGCTGGCGAGGAATAAGTTCCTTTAATTTCTCGCAGATGCGTCTACCAAAAGCGACAGCATTGTCTTGATGTGTCAATGTAGAAAGAGCATCAACTGGCTCTCCATTCAGCAAGATGTCAAGTTTTGCAAGTTTTGAAGGTCTGTAACAATCTATATGATAATCAAATGAAGCATATCCTTTAGAGATGCTCTTTAACTTATCATAGAAGTCGATAACAATCTCTCCAAGAGGTAACATAAAGTGCAAGTCAACACGGTTTCCACTTATATACTCCTGCTTGATCAGCTCTCCGCGCTTGTCCAGACATAATTTCATAATCGGACCGATATAGTTCGTATCCGTAATAATTGAAGCCTTAATATATGGTTCTTCAATATGATCAATCATTGTCACATCCGGCAAACCTGACGGATTATGCACTTCTTTAGTATTACCATGTTTGTCATAAACCATATATGAAACATTCGGCACAGTAGTAATTACATCCATATTGAATTCCCTGTCAAGCCTTTCCTGTACAATCTCCATATGAAGCAATCCAAGGAAGCCACAGCGGAAGCCAAAACCAAGAGCTACAGACGACTCAGGCTGAAATGTAAGTGAAGCATCGTTAAGTTGAAGTTTCTCCAATGAAGTTCTGAGATTCTCATATTCCGAAGGGTCTATAGGATACACGCCCGCAAACACCATCGGCTTAAATTCCTGGAATCCGTCAATGGCATGTTCGCAAGGTGCAAGTACATGTGTAATTGTATCGCCAACCTTTACCTCCGTAGGATCTTTTATACCGCTAATGATGTAACCTACCTCTCCTGTAGAAAGCTGCTGTCTCGGAATCATGTTCATTTTAAGCACTCCCACTTCATCAGCAGTATATTCCATCCCTGTATTATAGAACTTAACCTTATCACCTTTCCTTATTACTCCATTTTCTATTTTGAAGTATGCAATGATACCCCTGAAAGGATTGAATACAGAATCGAAGATAAGAGCCTGTAGCGGAGCCTTAGGGTCTCCCTCCGGACAAGGTATTTTGTCAATTACAGCATCAAGGATGGCAGGCACCCCTTCACCGGTTTTTCCCGAAGCTCTTATTATGTCTTCCTTTTTACATCCTATAAGATCTATTATCTCGTCTTCCACCTCATCTGGCATAGCCGAAGGCATATCAATCTTGTTTATTACAGGAATTATCTCCAGATCATGATCAATTGCCATATACAAATTGCTGATGGTTTGCGCCTGAACTCCTTGCGTAGCATCAACAACGAGAAGTGCACCTTCGCATGCTGCAATACTTCTCGATACTTCATAAGAGAAGTCTACATGGCCCGGAGTATCTATAAGATTAAGTATATATGTTTCATTGTTGCGTTTGTATTCCATCTGGATGGCATGACTCTTTATCGTTATGCCACGCTCTTTCTCCAAGTCCATGTCATCAAGCATCTGCCCTTCCACAATTTTTATCGTTTTGGTATATTCCAAAAGTCTGTCGGCAAGAGTTGACTTACCATGGTCAATATGGGCAATTATACAAAAATTTCTGATGTTCTTCATCCGGATTTATCTGTTTTTATATCACAATTCGCTATTATCTAAACTGTATTTACATTTTACGTGAACAATGTAAAAACATTCATGTCTGCAAATTTACGAAAAAAACTATAAATTCCGCACAAATATCCTACTATTTTTTGTTTTGTACATTAATAAAAGAGAATAATCGGGCAAGAGAAAAACATATCAGTTTTAATCTTACCCGATTATTTCATAATTCTAATCAATTGTATATATTCAACAGAAAGCTCTACCAACTATACAATCCCCTGAGCCATCATAGCTTTTGCCACTTTCAAAAATCCTGCGACATTTGCTCCCTTCACATAATTGATGTATCCGTCAGTCTCCGTACCATATTTCACGCAATTAGCATGAATCTCGTTCATAATACCATGAAGCTTGCTGTCCACTTCCTCACGGCTCCAGCTGAGACGCTCTGAATTTTGACTCATCTCGAGACCTGAAACTGCAACACCGCCAGCATTTGCTGCTTTACCAGGAGAATACAGGATTTTTGCATCCTGGAACACTTTTATAGCCTCCGGTGTTGTAGGCATATTGGCACCCTCGCTTACAGCTATTACACCATTGGCAACGAGGGCCTTTGCAGCCTCCTCATTGATTTCGTTCTGGGTTGCTGAAGGAAGTGCTATATCAGCCTTTTCAAACCAAGGCTTTGCCCCTTCAACATATTTTACTCCATATTCCTCTGCATATTCGCGAATTCTGCCACGCTCTACATTTTTCAGCTCTTTTATGAAATCGAGCTTTTCCTTTGTTATTCCGTCTGGATCATAGATATATCCGTCGGAGTCGGAGCATGTAACGACCTTTGCACCAAGTTCGATACATTTTTCTATGGTGTACTGTGCAACATTTCCTGCACCACTTACAAGAACCGTCTTGCCCTTGATGTCAATATTGCGGGTCTTCAGCATATTGACGAGGAAATATACATTACCATAACCAGTAGCCTCAGGACGGATTAAAGAACCGCCAAACTCCAGTCCCTTACCGGTAAGAACTCCACTCCAAGTATGCGTAAGCTTTTTATACATGCCGAACATATATGCCACTTCACGTCCGCCGACACCAATATCGCCTGCCGGAACGTCCTCGTCAGGACCGATATGACGGTAAAGCTCCGTTATGAAAGCCTGACAGAAGCGCATCACCTCTACATCGCTTTTTCCTCTTGGCGAGAAATCAGACCCACCTTTTGCACCGCCCATAGGAAGCGTTGTCAATGAATTCTTGAATGTCTGCTCAAAAGCAAGGAACTTCAATATTCCAAGATTTACAGACTTGTGGAATCTTATTCCACCCTTGTAAGGACCGATGACATTATTATGCTGCACTCGATATCCCATATTTGTCTGAACGTTACCTTTGTCGTCCACCCAAGACACACGGAAAGAGATAATTCTGTCCGGGATACAAAGTCTCTCTATAAGATTAGCGCGATCAAACTCAGGATGTTTGTTGTACTCCTCCTCGATTGTCGCCAATACTTGACTTACAGCCTGAATATACTCTGGCTCATTAGGAAATCTCTGCTTGAGATTCTCTACCACATTTGCAGCTATCATAGAATTTATATTTATTGGTTGTTAATATTATTCCTACACTATATCTATAGGATGTCATTATTCTTTGATTGTGCAAAGATAAACAAATATTTCAAATTAACGAACAAAATTTCATTATTTTTCCATATTTACTATATAAAAGTAAGTTTTTAAGCCACTTTCCATCTTTATTACACATCATTATTAAAATTCTCTATCATATTTATTACAGCCGACCTTGCAATCTTTCCAGTTTCCGTATGTGGAATTTTATCTACAGCAAAAATAACCTTGGGTTGCCAATATTTAGAAAGTGATGATACAGCAAGAGTCAGATTAGATAATACAGAGGAAGGCAAAAGTCCTAAACATTTCATTGATTTTATATCATCATGTGGTTTTTTCTTGCTCAGGACAAGAATATTTTTACCGTTAGTATGACAGAATTCCGGCAGAGCTAAAAGAAGGACAACAATTTCCCCATACTCTTTATCCCGCATCTTCGATATTGCAAAATCTACATTCAACTTATTTCTTAAAACTTGCTCTATCTCTTCAATATGAATCTTAATGCCACCACTGTCTACAACATTATCTTTTCTCCCTATTACACGAAATCTCTTTCCATCTTCATGGAAATCCACTATATCGTTTGTCTTCAGCATGTCTTGACACACAGCTGGAGCTTTAATGCAAAGACATCCATCGTCTGCAGCAGACAGTGCCACGCCTTCAAATGGAGAATAATATTCCGTAGCATCACTTCCACTTAGCTTCCTTAATGCAATATGAGACAAGGTTTCCGTCATTCCGTAAGTACTCCAAACGGCATTTCCGAAACTTCTCAATCTATTTGCCATCTCCGAATCAACAGCCCCTCCGCCGATGATAAGATTTCTTATTCTCATCAGCTTACTCCGCTCTTCTTCATTTTCCATACTGTTATAGACCTGCATCGGAACCATAGCCGCAAACGACGGAACTTCCTGCAAGTCCTTCAGAGGATGTGCCGACGGTGTTACAGATACGAGTTTCATTCCACGTTCCAGACATCTTACCACCATCATCTTTCCAGCAATATAATCAAGCGGCAAGCATAAGAGTGCCGTATCATTAGATGTCAAGCCAAGGAAGTCGCAAGTTATCTTTGCACTTGCCGTCATCCTGCTTTTTTCAACAAGCAGTTCTTTAGGTTTACCCGTAGAACCGCTTGTCTTTACCTTTATATATGGAGTATCGTCATTCCACTCCTTCATAAACTCCGAAAGTGTCATATTATTTCATCCATAATTTGTCGCCTCTAATCTCTGTAACTGCCGGAAGGTTATCCGTATACAAGCCTCCGGTACCAAGTCCTTGTGCAAATTTTATGTCGCTTCCATAAGTATGAGCAGTAAGTTGTGCTACAGCAGCAAGTCCCACGTTACCTTCCAGCGCACTCGTAATCCAGCTTCCTACATTTCTTTTCCTTGCAAGTTTCACCCATTCTTCCGTACCTTTCATTCCTCCGTGAAGAGATGGTTTCAATACAAGATACTGTGGGCGGATTCTGTCCAACAGTTCCTCTTTCATCCCCTCCATATTCACTCCTATCAATTCCTCATCGAGCGCAACCGGTATCGGGGAATTACGACAAATCTCCGCCATATCCTTCCACTGTCTCTGTTTAATAGGCTGCTCTATAGAATGTATGTCAAGACGGGCAAGTCTGTCGAGCACTTTTGGAGCCTCCTCCACGGAAAAGCCTCCGTTAGCATCAACGCGCAATTGTATAGTATTCTTCGAAAACCTTCTTCTGATACACTTAACCAATTCGAGTTCACTCTCGAAGTCAATGGCTCCAATCTTGAGTTTCACACACTTGAACCCTTCCTCTATTTTCTTTTCCAGCCTGCTGCTCATTTCCTCAAAAGTCCCCATCCACACAAGTCCGTTTATAGGAATACCCTCCTTGCCATGGGCAAACGGCGTATCAAAGAGGATGCTACCGTTTTTCAGATTCAGCACAGCCGTCTCAATACCGAACAGCATTGACGGATACGGTTTCATAAGATTATAATCCACATGCCCCGTAAGCTCAAAAACATTCAGGAGTTCACGCAACCTTGACTCATAATCGGGCAAAGCATCACAGCTCAAGTCTGGCAAGGGAGCACACTCTCCCACTCCAACTTTGCCCGGATTTTCATCAGAAGATATACTGACAAGCCAAATGTCATGCGTTGTATAAACACCACGCGACGTACCGGCAGGCTGTTTAAAGTGAAGGGTTCTTTTCGTAATTTCTGTTTTATACATTACTTTATTCAAGTTTCGGGTTTATAATCATCCCCTCCCACTCCGGGGGGCGGAGCAGTTACCTCTGATTGCTATAAGGTTTGCATTTCTGGTCATTATACTCGATAAATAAGTAATTAATAACCCGACTGGCTATACTAAATATAGCTCATCAAGGCAACTTTGGATATTTAGAGAAATCCGGTTTCCTTTTTTCCAGGAATGCCTTGCCTCCCTCTTGTGCCTCATCAAGGAAATAATACAACATGGTAGCATCTCCTGCGAGTTCCTGAATACCAGCCTGTCCATCGAGTTCAGCATTAAGTCCCGCCTTAATCATTCTGAGAGCCAACGGACTGCGTTGCATCATTATCTCTGCCCATTCCATACACTCGTCTTCAAGTCTTTCAAGCGGCACTACCTTGTTTACCATCCCCATTCTCTCAGCCTCCTGAGCCGAATACTGACGACAGAGGAACCATATTTCCCTGGCTTTCTTCTGTCCCACGATACGCGCCAGATATGAAGCGCCGAAACCGGCATCAAAAGACCCCACCTTAGGTCCCGTCTGTCCGAAGATAGCATTCTCGCTGGCAATAGTAAGGTCGCACATAAGATGCAAGACATGTCCTCCTCCAATGGCATAGCCGTTTACCATAGCAATAACCGGCTTAGGCAAAGAACGTATTTGCTTCTGAACATCAAGTACATTTAGTCTCGGCACTCCGTCTTCTCCGACATATCCTCCACGTCCCTTCACATGCATGTCTCCACCAGAACAAAATGCCTTGTCGCCTGCACCGGTCAGGATTACGACCCCGATGTTCTGAGCCTCGCGACAATAGGCAAACGCAATGCTCATCTCATGTGTCGTAAGCGGGGTGAAAGCATTTCTATACCGAGGGCGGTTGATTGTTATCTTTGCCACGCCATCACATTCCTCAAACAATATTTCCTTGAAGTTGAACCCTTCAATATTTTTCCAGTTTCTCATATTTTTATTTATTAATTTATAATCACAATAGGATAATTTAAAAAGAACATAAACGGAACCTAAAATATAGTCTCAAGAACCATCGGTCTCTTTGTCTGCTCCGTAAGCAGTCTTACGAGAGCAATTCTGTATTCCCTTAAAGATCTTGCCTGCAAATAGCCAATGTCATTCTGCTCACATATACCGCGCGCATTGGCGTTATGCCTTCCAGATATTGCATTAAACTCATCAGCCTCTACATCAAGTCCTTTCAATTTACTGAAGATGGCGCCCCCGCCATTGTTCAGCAACAATACTCTAAGATTTCCTTTCAGAGACGAGTTCCACAGCGAATTCTGGTCGTAGAAGAAACTCAAGTCGCCTGTAACGCAAAATACCATATCGTCTGTTGCAAGAGAAAAACCGGCAGCCGTGGAAACACTACCTTCTATTCCGTTTACTCCACGGTTGCACCATATAAAATGTTCGGCATACATGCATCCGAGCCTTACCTCCATACTGTTTGCATAATGAACATGAAAATCATACTCCATGTCTTCAAGCGACAGTTCAAAAAGCCGTACAGCCTCTTTCTCTGAAAATTCTTCAGTCTTTAACGGGTAATCTTGTCCGCTTTCCCCGACTGTCTCCTCTGCCCGTTCCATCATTCCATACCATTTGTCTCTCAAGGCATTGTCTGCAGGAGTAAGCTTACGCCCATTTTCAAGCGTCAAGTCAAGAAGAGCCCTAAGGAAAGCTTTCGCTCCACACCATACTACACCTGTCTGACATCCGAACATATCGTGCGGTCTACCGTCCTCGTTCACTTCCCAATGGTCACCCACCGTAAGAGAGCGCAACAGGTTTCTCAGATTCTTGCTGACCAGCGTACCGCCCATGGATAAAAGGAAGTTTACCGGCAACCGTTTCAAGTCATCCGTACATTCAGACAAGGCATTGTCGAACGGACGTGCAGCGGCTGTTGCCAAAGGCTCTGCCACGACGACATAATATTTCTGGAGTTCACGAACAATCGCATCCAATTCAGAATCAGCTTCCCTCATCTGTCCTATTACTATCATCCCCATCTCTGAGGAAATAAAACGCCTTATCGCCTGTTCCGCCAATGTTCCCACTCCTGCTTGCGTCAGATCAGAAGCCGTAGTTAAAATATTTCTTGCCTCGGGCAGAGTATCTGCATTAAATCCGGAAAGCGGTTCCTTTAGATGGACATTCACATGAACCGGACCCTTTGCTCCGCTTACAGCAGCGTTCAGAGTCATATTGAGGAGCAATGTCGACAAATCAATCCCGAGACTGTCATCGGCAGTGATTTCAGAAACACTCGTCTGTTCTCTCACGACATTAGCCAATGCACCATCCTGACGTATCGTCTGTCCGTCATTACGGTCTATCCATTCCTTTTGGCGGTCAGCCGAAACAACGATAAGCGGCACATGTCTGTAATACGCTTCGGCAACTGCCGGGGCAGTATTAAGTAAAGCCGAGCCGGAAGTAACACATACCACAACCGGTTTTCTCGTGGCAAGAGACATGCCAAGTGCATAAAATGCAGCGCTGCGCTCATCAGTAACCGCCGTACAGGCAATATCCGGACATTCCATAAAATCGTTGACAAGCGGTATATTCCTTGACCCTGGGCAAACCACAGCCCGTCTTACCCCTTTCGCCACGAGCAGCGAAGTTATCAGATTAACGATTGTCTTGTCGCTATACATATTCTATTCGTCGTATTTAGTAGATTCAACAATGTTTTTTCAAACTCCAAGCACATTCCGCATGGCATTCATCTTGCGCTGCGTCTCTTTCCATTCGTCCTCTTCCCTGCTGTCTGCCATTATTCCTCCTCCGGCAAAAAGTTCCGCTTTGTTTCCTCTAATGTTCATGCAGCGCAGAGTAACATACAGTCGGAATTCATCATCTCCCATGAAGCCGCTAAAGCCACTGTAATATTTTCTTTCAAGATGCTCGCCGTTTCTTATAAGAGCCAAGGCAGAATCCTTCGGCAGTCCACATACGGCAGGAGTGGGATGCAATGCCGACACAAGCGAACAGGGGGCAGCACATTCTTTCATGTCAAAGAAGAAATCAGTTCTCAGATGCGACACGCAACCAGCCTTCACTGTAAGTGGTCCCACCTCCGAAATCCCGTCAGCAAAGCCGCCAAGCATTTCCTTTATATATAAAGCCACATAGCGTTGCTCCGTCATATTCTTTTCGCTCCAGTTGTTCTTTTCAGTCTCCTGTTCAGTCATTGTACCGGCAAGTGCCATAGTATGCCACAGTTCCCCGGTTTTCTCAAGCAGTACCTCTGGTGTTGCCATCAGCCACGCTCCGGATGCAGCAGTATCTATCAGTGCTACAAAAGAATCTGGATACAAGAGACATGCCTTTCTGAAAAGCGAAGAAAGGTCTTGCGTATCATCAATTTCAAGCACGCAACTTCTTGCCAAGACTGCCTTATTAACCTTTCCCTTCAGTATTGCGTCATGAAAAGCTTTGTAGTCTTCGGTATATTGCTTTCTGTTTCCATCTGTGGATTTTACTTTATGAATGTTTATATCTGCCATCTCCAGGATATTTTCTATACGTTTCTTTTCTCCGGGAAGAAACAGCAGCGGTAAAGAGCTTGAGCTTTTAAAAGGTGCAAATACGAATCCTGCCATTCCGGCAAGTTTCTCAATGCTGTCAGTCAAGACCGTTTTGCAAGTATCAGACTCTACAAGGTAACAGTCCTCTTTTCCGCCAGGATAGCGAAACAGGGCATAATCGCGTTTCATTAAATGTCAAGCTTTTGTTTTTGGTGTTATAATATAATTCGTTACATGTACGGTAGAAATAAGCTCTCCGTTCGAATTGTTGATTTGCACGTCCCATACGTGCAGTTTCCGCCCTTTGCTCACGAGATGTGCAAGTGCCGTAACGGTATCTCCCTCCTCTACCGCCTTTACATGGTCTCCGCTGACACTTATGCCCACACATATCTTCCCTGGACAAAGTGCCGTAGACCCTACACCGGCAAGATTTTCAGCAAGGGCAAGCGAAGCACCGCCGCTCAGGAATCCAAACGGCTGTCTGTTTCTTTCGTCAACCTTCATCCTTGCCATACACATATCGTCGTCGGGGGTTGATATAAACTCCATTCCTAACGCTGTCGAAAGATTCGGCTTCTTCTCTATTATTTCTTTTATCTTGTCTACATTCATATTTCTGCTTTTTATTTCATGGAAGAATATTTTTAAAAAATTATCCCCCGATATCACATCGGAGGATAATAACAACACAAACACAAATATAACATGCCATAATGGCACGTATTCAACAAATCTTAAATCTTTATTTTCCTACTGTATTCCGTCAGCACGAAGTTTCTGCTGCCACTTCCAAGCTGAGCGCAAGGTATCCTCGATAGGAACCTGGGCTTTCCAGCCGAGAACCTCGTTTGCCTTTGTAGGGTCAGCCCAAACCTTCTCTATATCGCCCTCACGACGTGGGGCAAACTTCCAGTTCAGCTTTACACCTGTAGCTTTCTCGAAGCCTTCCACAATCTGCAGAGTGCTCAAGCCTTTACCTGTTCCGATATTGAATATCTCAACGGAATCCGTATCGGCAGTATGCAGAATGCGCTCCATCGCCTTTACATGTGCCTTTGCCAAATCCATAATATCGATATAGTCGCGTATACAAGTACCATCCGGAGTGTTGTAGTCGTTACCGAAGATTTTGAGTTCCTTGCGGATTCCGATTGCCGTCTGGGTAACAAACGGTATCAGATTCATCGGCACGCCATTTGGCAACTCTCCGATCAGAGCCGAAGGATGAGAACCTATCGGATTGAAATATCTCAGTATAATCGACTTCACCGGAGCACCGCTGTGTATATAATCCTGTATTATCTCCTCATTTACCTGTTTCGTGTTTCCATAAGGGCTGAGTGCTTTCTGCATCGGAGCCTTTTCCGTAACAGGAAGGTTCTCAGCCGTAGGCTGTCCGTACACCGTGCAACTTGACGAGAATATAATGCCTTTTACCCCGTGCTTTGGCATAAGCTCAAGGAGGTTAAGCAGACTCGTAATGTTGTTGCGGTAATAAAGCAACGGTTTCTGCACACTCTCGCCTACCGCCTTGCTTGCAGCGAAATGAATGATGCCTACGATGTCCGGATATTTTCCGAAGACATTGTCCATTGCTTTCAAGTCGCAGCAATCAACTTTCTCAAATGCCGGACGCACACCTGTTATCTTCTCGATACCTGATATCGACTCCTCCGAAGAGTTCGACAGATTATCGACAATAACAACATTGTATCCGTTCTCAATCAGTTCTACCGCAGTGTGTGAGCCAATAAAGCCCGTACCTCCGGTTACAAGAATAGTTTCTTTCATAATAAATAAGTTAGACAATGCAAAGTTATACATTATTGTTGATTCCGCAAAATCTTATCTTCTATTTTTTATCATTTTGATTAGATTTGTTTTTATGTGTGGAATTATTCGTTTCCCAGTTTTGTTACTCTATAACGAAATACCATCAGCTACGTCCCTTCCAATGCCCAAAGGTCCTACCAAATGCCACATTTGTCAGCAGAAACCGCAGTTTTTTGTTGTCCGAATTGGTGAAGCAAATTTCTGATAAGTGTGTCGTAAGAGCTGGAATACACATTGGAACAAGCGGTTTGTGCATGTCTTTTGACGCCTTTGAGAGGATGAATTTGATGGAATTTGTGCCTTTACCGGGCTTGGCATCTTGGGTGCTGTCCTGCTGGGAATACCATAAGTCTTTGTTATTTAATGATTTAGATGGTTAATTTAAAAATTTATTTTCTTGTTTTCCGAACAGCGAACAGCGAACAGTTAAAATTTAAAGTAGGGTATACGCTTCTTTCCATTCCACTTTCTATTATATAACTTATTGATTATTAATTAGTTATATACATAATACAGAGAGCAAGGGCGCATACAACCCTCTTTTTCTAACTGTTCGGTTGTTCGG
>DCBP01000020.1 GCA_002314055.1 Prevotella sp. UBA1104 | reverse complement strand
ATCTGTGGGCATAGCCTGTATTCAGACATAGAAATCTGTGTCATCTGTGATATCTGTGGGAGATAATAATCATCACTCCAAATATCGGATGAGTCTTACTTCAGACTTTTCATCCTAAAAGAATTTGCGGATATAAGTGGCAACTTTGGTGCATGTGTCTTGCACCTTTGGTGCAGTATAGAAATACCGATGCTATATGATAGCTTTGGTTGCTGGGGCAGGGGGTAGTGATGCTGGGATAGGGATTTAGCAATGCTGGGATAGGGGTTTAGTGATGCTAAAATAGGGGTTTAGCGATGCTAAAATAGGTACTTAGATAGCATAAATACCATATTCATTGCATGTGAATGAATAAATGCTTATCCCTTTTCTTTAAAAAATCCTTCACCGGAAAGTGCTGGCTATTAATGATTTACAACGCAGGTGAAGGATTATGCGAAAAAAATTTTTTCTTTTGTAATAAAGTTATATGCAGTTCATTATTTATTATTCTTGTATGTATATCTATTCTTCGTTAAGATAAATTTCCATAAACTTGTCGCAGAGTTGATATGTCCCTTCGTCTTGAGTAATGAAATCTCTTTCGAGAAGAGTCTTTACAGCTCCCTGTACGGTACTTGCTCCCAGTTGATATCTGTGCAGAAATTCTTGCGACAAGAGAGACGATGGTTTCCTTTCGTGTGCTATGGCAATGAGAACTTGCTTTTGTTTCGTTGTCAGTTGGTAGAGTAAGGCTTGATAGGCAAACTTGTGTTGTGAAAGGATATTATATATAATGGTTTCTACGTCATCTTCAGTCATTTCCCTTTTGTCGGAACGTGAGGAATAAAGCATGTTAAGTACATATTGTATATACCATGTTATGCCTTCAAAGCGATTATACAAGTTGTGGAATGCTTCTGGTGTTATCATTTTTCCGTTGCTTGCAAAATGACGGTTTGCAAACTCGAGATATGTCTGTTCATTAATGGGAGTAAGTCCCATTATACTTGAACTGTTGTAGAATGGTCTTGACTGCGAAGCAAATATTTGTGCCATCATATGACGTTTGGATCCAGAGAATACGAAGTTGGCGTTATGACAATTCTGAATTCTTTTACGTAGTGTGGCTTCAACTGTTTTTTCGGGATAGTTGGCAATAGTCTGAAACTCGTCTATGGCGACAAAGCAGTGTTTGTCAGCTTGCTCGAGATAGTTGAAAATCTCGTCGAGAGTAATGTCTGGACTTTTTATGTCGCCTATGCCGATGCTCCATTCCGGATTTCCGTTTATGTCAAACGAGATGGTAGATTCAACCGACTTGAGCATTTTTATGAAGAATTCCCAAACTCTTCTGCCTTTGGGCTTCAATGCTGCAAGTATTGCTTTTCCCAAGACGTAGACAAATTCGCTGAGATTCTTTGTGTCGTAAATGTCAACATAAAAGCAGTAATTTTCCTCTTGTATTGTTTTCTGATGGAAGCAGTTGAATATTAGTCCTGATTTTCCCAGACGGCGTGGAGCAATCAATGCCACGTTGCATCTGTTGGAAAGATGTCGTGTCAGTAAGGCAGTTTCTTCTATGCGGTCGCAGAAGTATTCTGGCGACAGGTAACCTTCAATGATAAATGGATTTACTTGAACCATAGGCTTTTACGTTGTTATTATATTTGCGTTACGTAAAATTCATAATATGAAATATAGTGCAAATATAGCACTTTTCTTTTAAAGAGTTTCCTTTTTTTACGATTTCTTTGTCCTCTTATCAGAATGCACTTCTGTTTTCAGTTACTTCGCGGTAGCGTTTCTCGTCGAAGGCATAGAGAGTGGCAGGTCGCCCGTTGGCTTGCTGCTGTTCGCCTGTAGGTATGAGGTATCCGAGAGTTGTCATCTTCTTGTAGAAATTCCGGCGATCGAATTTCTTGTCGAATACCACCTCATATATGGTCTGTAGTTGAGTTATGGTGAAGGTCTTGTTGAGAAGTCGGAAGGCAAGCGGCTCGTAAGTCATTTTCCAGCGCAGCTTGTTTAGGGCAACAGTAATAATTTCTTTATGGTCGAAGGCAAGTTCCGGCAATTCGTTGATGGGAAACCACTGAGCCTTGGCTGCATCATCTCCGGCAATTACCTCATATTTCTCCTGGCGCACGAAAGCAAGGAAGGCAATGGTTATTACGCGCTCCCTCGGGTCGCGGTCTATTGTGGAGAAAGCCTGTAGCTGTTCGATATATATGTCTTTTACTCCAGTCTCTTCCTGAAGTTCGCGCAGAGCACCCTCCTCTGCTGTCTCATCCATTTTCATGAATCCGCCAGGCAGTGCCCAGCAGCCTTTATATGGTTCGATACCGCGGTTAATGAGCAACAGATTCAGTGTTTCGCCGTCGAAACCGAACACTACGCAGTCGGTGGTAACGGCTGGGTGTGGATATTTGTATGTGTACATCTCTCTTTTTTTGTTGCAAAGATAATGCTTTTTATTAATATAGAGTGATGTTTGTGTGAAAACAACACAAAATAATGTTAAGATGCCGATACTTTGGCAGCAATAGCCGGTCTGGTGGCATATGCTTGAAAACTTAAACCGCCGTTTGCAATCTTGCAAACGAATGGAAAAATGTAGATTAACTGATAGTTATTTGTATATTTGCACACGTGAAACAAAATGGCAAGTGCAATTTGCAACAATAATATAAAATGTATTTAAAATCATGGAAGCGAAAATAAAGAAATGCATAATAAAGGAAATAAAAAAGATTGACTGTGGAAGTAATAACTTGCAGGTCTGCTGCGACAGTATTGTAGATTTTCCTGCTATATCGGCATTGGAAATTTTACAAGGTCAAGGTGTTCATCGCTATAAATTCGATTTATACAATTGTGCCGACAGAAAGGAAGAGCTGTCTAAGGAGCTTATTGGTAAAATAGTGTCTGTATGTGTTTATACGTTTTATGTTTCCGAACTTACAAATAAGGGAACGAAAGCGAGAATATATGAATATGAAGATGAAACAAACTTTGGGGTAACCTCAACGATGACGTATGCCGTTCCGTGTGCAGATGATTTTAAACCTAAAAGAACAGATTATATGATAGTAAAGGATAAACTGAAAGGAGATCTTGAAGATAGAAATGGAGTCGAGATTATCGAGCCTGAAGAAGATGCAAATAGTTCAATAAAAGGCGTACATGGTTATGTAGAGGTAGATGGAATAATCATTAAGGTTAGATCCATTGAAGACTTAA
>DCBP01000078.1:35125-35465 GCA_002314055.1 Prevotella sp. UBA1104 | reverse complement strand
GCGGCTGCAATGTGGGTTAATTAAAATTTGGTGTTAAGAAGGATTACGCAAACGATACATTCAGTACCGTTACGGCATGTTTGAGAAATGTGTGAGGGATACTTTTACCATCACAAATCCCTCACCCGTCAGAATGCCGATAAACATGGCATTTCAAACTGCCTGGTGAGGGCGTGAAAGTAAAAGCGCAAAAAACTTTTTTCATCGTTTATGACTTTTCGTTAAAAGTCTTCAGCTTGTATATATGGAAAATTTGTGTTGGTGGCGACAAAGCCGGAAGAAACACTGTCGTCCGTCAAATGTCAGTTGCAAATTTAATCAATATCCACTTTATATGCAA
>DCBP01000078.1:34912-35074 GCA_002314055.1 Prevotella sp. UBA1104 | reverse complement strand
TTATATGCAAACGCAGATTTCCCGAATCCGGCTTAAATGTATGGCTTGCGGTTTAATGAGTAATTATTCGTGCTTAAACGGAAAAAATATTGAAACTTAATGGTTTAGCTTGCTTGAAATTCGCTAAAATGCATATTTTACTGTATTCTATCACGCTAAAAT
>DCBP01000078.1:0-34776 GCA_002314055.1 Prevotella sp. UBA1104 | reverse complement strand
ATCACGCTAAAATGCATATTTTGTTGTATTCTATCACGCTAAAATGCATTTTATAATATGATGGATAATACACCACTGTGCATCTTGACATCATGCTATCCTCAAAAAATCATAATTTGTTTAAGTTTCGGCTCTACGTCAATTTAGTTGGTAAGAATTTTAGACGAAAACCTACAAACCCCCGATGTCGTTTTGCAAGCCTTCGGCTTATTGTAAGTAGTTACGCATAATTAATTTATACAAAAAACAAAATATTAATATTTAAAAAACAACCTTCACAACCCAAACAACCTTCATGCTTGCCACACACACAGGTGTTGTATTTGTTGTACCGGTTGTTTTTGTTGTTTTATTATATTAAGTCGTCTCCATTGTCTCTTTTGTCGTTCATAAAAGATAATTATGAACAGTTAATTATAATATATGATGTGTCCTTTAGAGAGCAAGCTCTCTGTCGTCCACATCTTACATTATACAAAGAGTCACTTCGTGTCTCTTGTAAAACGACATCGGTCTATAAACATAAAAAAACAGGAATTGAATTTAGAGTTTAGTTTGAGTGTCTATTTCTGATTGATCATCAATATTATACGTTCTAAACGGTAGAAAAGTGGCAATATGGATTCTGTTTAGATACGAAAGGGATGATATTTAACTTTCATTTGCACCAAATCGTTCAAATATCAAGAAGAAAGCCTGTCGGTTGTGAAGAATATTCACTGCCGACAGGCTTGCCTGTATTTTGTCTATAAAGTTATCTCCATAGAGGTTCTGAAATCCAATTCTCAGGAAATCCCATTGCTGCTGGATCTACTTGTGGATAAGAAACGAGTAAGGATTTGAGCTCGTTCTTGAAGTCTAATCCATATCCCATAGAATCGAGCCAATATGCGATGCAACATGATATGGCATATACCTTGTTCGCATCAACACCATCAATGTTAATCCATGCGCCACGTAAAGAAGCGTTCATTTGCGGAGCTGTAGAAAGATAGCGGTTCCAAAGACGTGAGTGGTGTGCGCAACAATTTCTAAGAACGGTAACACTACGCATCCAACTTTCCAACACCTCATGCTGTGGAAGATTGAACTGACGAGCTACACGCTTCTTTAACTTCTTGTCGCTGAAATTGTAATAGAGCTTTGAAAGCGTACCAAAAGATGCCAATTCAAGCGTTTTCCATGCTGGTGGGAAAATCGGCTTATCATAATTACGCCTATGCTCCTTGATAAAGTCCTCCTTACAACGCTGAAGCTCTCGGTCTATTGAATTCATATTCTCAATAAACTTGTGTTCATCGTCAGTAAGGCTTGTATCAAAGAACCAAAACGGTCCATGCGCCAAAGAGAACTCTTGTATAATCTTTGTGCGCAAAGCTATCTCCAATCGTTGAACAGCTTTGAACATCAAATCCCTCAACTCTATATCAAAATTGTAGAGAGCTACGGCATCTTCAAATCGACTGTTAGGCTTAAATTGATGTGTGGTTTTGTCTGCCTCCATTGGACGAAGGTATTGAACAAAACGGAAATAGCTGACCTCTCTAAGAAATTTTGCAGCTTTGGACAAATCAGCAATATTTAAGTCTCTACTTTTTAGTAGTTCTATTTGTTCCGAAATAGAGAGAGCCTGTTTTGTGTATAATCTTAATGTACCCATAAAAAGCAAAAGACCCGCCCTGGTTCGCTGTTCAAATGGGAAGCGTGGCGGATTCTGTTGCTGCAAAGATACAAACAATCATTGATAATACAAACTTTTTAGTAAGAAAAATAATGTAAAAGTAGATTTCTTTGACATATTTAATAATGTTAAATCAAGCTTTAAGATTACATTTTGTCTGCCAAATAAAGTGGTCTTTCAAGGTAAAAGTGTTATCTTTGTAACGTCTATACCAATTTTATTTGCGAAAAGGTTATAAAGTGAATGATAAGGATTATACGGATGCCGATGGCAAACCATATCCAATTATTCATTTGCATAAACAATAAGTTTAGTAATTTGTTAAAAATCAAAGAATACAGGAATCAAATTCTTAGATATGATTAGTTATAAGTAACTAATGCTAAATAGAAGTAACAAAAACAATAAAAAATTAAGTGTTATTGTTTTCAATACAATTTTTTTTGTAAATTTGTACGGAGAATAGCTATGTACAAATCAAACCACTTACTGTCGTGATAAAAAGGAACGCATATAAGGCTTTGTTGTTTTATACCCTAATATATATCGCTTCATGCCTTTCGGCTTGCAGATATATAGACAAAGACGCCGGCGGCAACAACGATGCTGCCGACAAGGAGCGTGTGTCGCGGCTTATAGCGATAGATGATTCGATAAGCGTTTTGTCGCCTTCTGTAGAAGACACCATAAAGACAGGAATGAGGAATTCCACAGACACCATGCAGTGGTGTGAGTATGCCGTAAGGCTATGCCGCTATTATTTCAAGACGAACAAGTCGGACTCCGTGAATGTATATTTAAACAAAGTCATGGCGTATGCACAAAAGCAACAACCCAGTAAGAGAATAAACGGCGTGTTAGGACTCGCCTATGAATGTGAGGCGGGAATAAAACAGCTTACACAACGCGGAGGACAGGAAGTGATAGACCTCCACCGCAAGGCATACTACAAGATACTCGACAGCGAAACAAAAAGTAGCATCTCAGATATTGTTGCCAATCTCGGCGATGCGTATTATCTTGGCGACAATATCCCTAAGGCAGCATTGTGCTACCGAAAGGCACTCTTCCTCGTAGACTCGCTCCGACTGCCACAGGAGAAAAACATCACGCTGTATATGGGACTGGCAAGGATATATGAACAGCTCGGCGACCTGTCGGAGGCAGAACGCTTCTATCGGAAGAGCGAGAAATATCTCGACAAAATGCAGGCAAACATGCAAGTGTATTTCCTGAGCAGTATCGGTAGCTATTATTACAAGACACACCAGTATCACCGCTCCCTCGGATATTTCAAGCAAATGTCTCGTGTAGTAGAGAAAAGCGAGGGCGACACAGGATTCAATATGGCTTTATGTCGCATCAATACCGCCGATGTATATCTGAATCTCGGAGATATAAAGCAAGCAGAGACTTATCTCGATATTGCCGAACCGTATTTCAGGAAAAACAATATCGCAGTAGGAATACATTATGGCAATTCCATTCGTATAGGCATACTCCTGAAGCAAAAGAAATATAAGGAAATAGAACATATCCTCAGCAATGAGCATATCGACGGATTCATAGATTATCCGATACAGAAGATACGCAATGCATATCTAAGGGATTATTATGTGGCAACAGGCAATCCAGCCGCTGCATTGAGAAATAAAATCCACGAAGATGAGGCCGACGACTCTATCGCCAGGAGCAACTCATATATGAGAGCCTCAGAAATAATACAGCGCTTCAGCGAAGATACTCTCGCCCTGCACCACGACATAGCCATGGCGGAGAAGGAGAAAAAGGAGCAGCAAGACCAGAATTTGATAATAATCCTCTCGGCAGGAATACTCGTCATGGCGCTCGGCTTCGTGGTATGGTGGATGTATATCCGCAAGAAACAGGTGTCGGCACAGATGGAACGCTTCATGTTGCGACTGGAAAATACCCGCAACAGAATATCGCCGCATTTCATATTCAATGTGCTTAACAACCGTATATATACGGCAGGACAGAAAGAGAAAGACGAACTGATGTCGTTGGCGCAGCTGATAAGAAAGTCGCTCGATATCAGTCGCACCACATTTGTCACACTTGAAGAGGAACTGGATTTCGTGAAGAAGTATGTTGAGGTGCAGAGCTATATCCTGCGCCCTGATTTTGAATTCAGACTCACCATGCCGGATGATATCAGCGGGATTTATATCCCGTCGATGTCAGTTCAGATTCTTGCCGAAAATGCCATAAAACACGGACTGAAAGGACTGGAGCGCAAACAGACACTATCGATAAATGTAAGTAGGCATGAAAAGACTGTAGAGATTGCCGTAGAGGACAACGGCAGGGGATTTGACTGTACAAAGGGCTCTGGAAACGGACTTGGCATGAATATAATCCGTCAGACCATTGCTGCCGTGAACCGCAGAAGCAAGAGGGGAAAGATGGATCTTGACATCATGAATACGCATGATAAAGAAGGTAATGTTGACGGATGCCGAATAACGATGACGATAAAGGGAAAAATTAATATACAGAAATTATAGAGATTTTTCTTTAGTATATGGTTACGTGGAGAGTTCTTATACATTATATTATATATAAGGTGATATTGAATTTATTTTAAGAGTAGTTTCTATACGACAATAATATATGAAGGCAATAATAATAGATGACGATAAAAGGGCAATAGACGATTTGGCGGATAAGCTTAAAGAATGTTGCGATGTGGAACTGATGGCTACAACATCGGATGCTTCGTTCGGACTGAAGATGCTGAAGACTGAAATCCCGGATTTGCTATTCCTCGACGTGGAGATGCCGGAGATGAGCGGAATAGATTTCCTGAAAGAGATGGAGAGGATGAATATATGGTGTCATGTTATTGTAACCACATCATATAGCATCCACATGTTGCCGGCTTTCCGCCATGATGCCTTTGATTTCCTGACGAAGCCAATAGACGTGGCAGAGCTGAAGACGGCAATAGAGCGAGTGAGAAAAGACCTCGACTCGCCGAGGCGCACAACAGTGGCGGACGAAGGTCAGGCAAAAAGCGGATTTCTGCTTTGCTATACCAATACCGAGGATTTCCAACTCGTCAACGTGTCGAATATCGGACTATTCAGATACAATGGCGACGTACGCTCATGGGAGGTAGTGATAGCCAATCAGAAGTTGCCGGTGAAACTGAAGAGGGATGTAACCAATAAGGACTTACTTGCCCTCGACAGTCGTTTTATCCAGGTAAGTCAGAAGTTTATCGTCAACATCAACTGCTTGTTGAAGGTGCGCGACAACATCTGTGTCTTCAATCCCCCGTTTGAAAGCATCGACTATGTAAAGGTAGGCAGACTATACCGCAAGCGGCTTGTAGACAGGTTCCTGTCGTTCTGACAAGACCTCTACTGAGAAGCATAAACTTCTACCGCAATGCGTAGGAAAGAAACAGGGTCCAAGCTCTTCACAGAGCCCAGACCCTAAAAACTGTAACATATAAATAATCTGGTTACTACAAATGATAATTAGCCATTAATCATTGGCATAGCAGTATTATTCCTCCTCAAATCTTTCATTAGCACCAGTCTGATTATAATTGCGATAGCCAGCCCAATTGGTATTTGGCGAAGATTCTTCAGTGTCCCAAAGGTCAGAGTCGAAACTGTTCTCCTTAGAATCGGCAACGTTGTCAAAAGAGCCGGCAAGCATTGATCCGTATGCCTGCATCCCGATTATCGTGGTTACAGGCTTTATATATTCTTTCTTTTTCATTTCAAAATCAATTTTAGTTCTTGTTTATCTAACTATCACTTTCGTTCCATTGACGATATAAATGCCACTTGCCAAAGAGAAGGAGCGACTCTCGCCAGACTTCATCCGGCTGTTCTCAATAAGCTGTCCGTTCATGTTGCGGATATTTGCCACCATGTCCTTCTGTGCCGTTATCGTCAGTGTGCCGTCCTGTGCAGAGAAGGCGAAGCCTACAGGTTGCTTTTCTGCAGAGGCATTGTCAATATACGTAGGAGTGTCGTTAGGTTCCGTAGAGATGTATATTGCCCTGATGTTGTTTCCGGTAAAGCCGTCGAAGTAAGTGCGGAATGGCATAACTATTACATCATTATATTTATCGTCAAGAATAAGAGAAGATATGAATTTATCTTTGTTGAAATAGAATATACCTTTCTCCTTGGCAATCTTCACTCCAGAGTATGTGCCGTGGTTAACAAGAGTCATACTATTGCCGTCAACTGTTCCAGTAGCACTTTCGCCATCGAGTGTTGCAGGAGTCTTTGCAATTGTAGCACCGCTCTGACGGAGAGTGAACATTATCTTGTCAGCGTCTCTTGCATCAGCAATCTTGTCGATATTAATCAGATAAGGCTTGTTGGCTTCAGTCTCCGAAATTCCTGTACAAGGCGAGAAGTGGGCATTAATCTCGTTGCCTTTGTCGGTAGAGCTGAACGAGTTATTGGCGTTTATCTTGTAGAAGGTGAACACGTCGTCGTCGCCATCTTGCATATAAGAACCGCTTTCCTGGTCGAGACCAACAGTGAATGGCAATACTACAGACACCCAGTTCTTTGTGGTGTGTTGCTGAACCACAGTCCTTGTGTACTCCACTTTGTTGTCGGCATTCACCCTAATGTCGTATGGAGCGAAGAACGGCAGCTTATCGGTAAGCACGATGTCGTTGTCGGCATTGAAGTCATTACCGTTTTCAGCCTTGGTTGCCACGTTGTCGAGACTTGCCGTAATACCTTGCGGCAGATAAATCACGGCATTCTTACCAAGCAAATTCTTCAGGTCGGCGAGCTTGCCGTAGCTTGCGTCGTTGTCGCTCGTTATTACGGATTTTACCTTGCTGAGGTCAAGATACAGAATATGGTTCGTGTCTGTAGGCTTGTTCACCTGACAGTCTGTCTTCTTCAGAACGTCGACAATCTGTTTAACCGATACGTAGCCGGTACCTTCGGCAATGGCAATTCCTTTGTTCTTGTCTTTCAGTGTTACAGTAGCTCCAGAGTAAATGTTATTGTCGAAGCCGCTCTCGAGCATGGCATTGTCATACACTTTGGTGTAATTGACAATCGGTTCATAGTCCTCCTTCTCCAGTTTCACGCTTGTCGAGTAGTAAGCGTAGTAGGCATGGCGTGGGGTAGTGGTAGGAGCGATGTTATATCGGGTTTCGTCGCAAACCATGAGATAGTAATTCTTATAGTTGCCATCGGTAAGTGTGATATCCTCCCATTTACCATTCTGATTGGCGTATTCACTGTTAGAATATCTGTATTCCTCGTAAGAGAAAGTCTTGCTGCCCGTTGTTCCAGCCTTGAATTCATCAGAGTTGTTACATCTGAAAGCCTTTGTTCCCGCCTTGTCTACGGCAATTTTCTTCGTATAGTCGTAGTCGGCAGCATCAGAGCGATGCCCTTGCAGATTCTCGTTGATGAGATTGTAATACTCCGATTTCACGAAATTATATCTTGAGTATTCGCCTTGTTTACCGAAATCGCCGTAAGTTTCGTCAGCCTTCTTGTGGTTCAGTCCCTCGAAGCTGAACTTCAGGTTCTGAGTCTCGTAGTTGGCAGGCACGGCAAAGTCAATCTTTCCTTCAGTACCGATAGTGAAGTCGTCGGCAAGATACTGTTGCTTCAGTTTCGTTTCTCCTGAAGGCAGTGTACAAGCTATGTCCATCTTGTCGATATAAGGGTTGAGGGCTTCGAGCTGCACCTCAAGACATACATAGGCAAGTTGGTTATCTTGCAGTCCTGAAATCTCGAACTTTATGGCATCGTTGTTGATCTTCTCAAGGATAAGGCCGCCGAAGCCGTTATTCTTGTTTACATTAGCGCTTTTCTCTATAGAGTTTCCAGTCTTGTCGTAGAGATTGATGGTGAATGATGTTTCCGATGTATTTGTATAGTCGGCATTCACCACATCGGCTTCCTCTCCTTTGAAACCACCTTTACCATCCTTATATGATACGACATGGTCCTTGTTGTAATACAGGTTAGAACCGTCGGTCTGGAAAGATGAAGCATCGTCTTTATCTGTTGTTGTCTTTAGTTCGTCAGCACTAAACATATGCCAGACATATCTGAGATAAGTCTTTGTGCCATTCACCGTAGTGTATACCTTACCATCGGTATCGTAAGTCCATTTCACTTCACTGTTTGTGAATACCAGACTTGAGTTCATGTAATTTCCATTATTGTCTTTGATGAATATGTCGTCACCTTTTTTGACGTCAGGGTTCTGATCGTTGGAATATACGACACGTGCTCCGACGATACGGTAGCCTACAGGGATGTTCTTCCCGTTCTGTGTAGTTGCCTCGGTAGGAGTCTCCAACCAGTACACGCCATTCTTCAGTCCGAGGAAAGTCCTGTTGCTATTGTTTATCATCGTAGCAATGGATTTGTTGCCCATGGTTTTGTCGACAGCCGTTCCGCCGACAATTCCGCTTTCGTCGTAGAACATGAAATTAGCCGTAAGATCCTTCACGTTGTTATAATTGTATTTGTACGACGTATATCCTTTATCGGTACTCTCCGTAATCTGTCCCAGGTCGATGCGCTGTGTCTGGAACGGAATGGCAATACAACTTACATCATCCTTGTATTTATTGATATCGGGGCGCAGAATTTCATTGAATCTGTCGGTACATTCAAAAGTTACTACAAAGGAGACGATATCGATATTTGCGAATCCGCTATTAGACTCATGGTCTTGACGGAAATAAAGAATATTGCCCATGTCGGTAGCGTTTAGCGAAGTTCGCTGCATCGTAACGTTTTTGCTTCCTGTCTTACCAATGTTTGCCGTCTTGTATGATGTACTGAATTCAGAATTCATCTCCCTGAGGGTAGAACCGCAGTCAGATTTAGAATTTGAGTTCATAACAATCTTGTAGCTCGTAAAGCGGTAGCCTTTAGGCAGCGACAGCGTAAAATGATTTACGGCTGTATTCTCACCGGAGGCTATGGTGAATATTCCTGTTCCAGCGTCCGCTTTGATGTTGTTAGCGTGAACATTCATCAGTCCGTTGTCCGTCAGAGTCGCCTCGTCTGATGTCAGCAGCGTGAGCGGCAACTGATTGTGTACCCAGGCGCCTCCATAACCCTCCTCGTGTTGCTCCGAAGAATAGCTTTGTGCTGAGATAACATTACCCGTCTTAGGGCTAATACTTACAGTCTGCGCTGAAACACCGCCGCATATCGCCATACAGATGGCGATAGCGACAGTGGCAACGGCGTGTCTGTAATTTCCTACATTCATTTTAAACTTCTTTTCTTTCATCATCTTTTTTAGCTTTAGATTAAAATAGGACATTCAAAAACACTCATCTAACATCTAAAATTACAGACTTCCGTCTTGTTTTTTAGCTTCAGTTGTCTTTTACTTTTTAGCTTTAGTTGTGTCTTCAAATTTTTAGTTCTTATATTGTTACTATTGATAGTCCGAGAATAGCGTGTTGCATATATATATTGTTTCTTGTGTTATGGTTACGTCAGAATTTTTGTTACTTAACGTTATATTTACGTCAGTCAGATACTCGCAGTCCTGTTTGGTGTTGCGATGCAAAAGTAGTGTAAAAACAAAATATTGAAAAGCTTTTTTTGTGTATCGTTGTCTTAATTCGAGGTGTAACTTTGTCGCATCGTTGAATGTAAAAAATGTTTCATTTTATCGCTTCTTGTCACATTCGTTATTGTCGCATTTTGTTTTTTCTTCTGTTTGTAAAAATGCTTATCCGACAAAATTCTGTATTTTTTTTAATTTGTAATGCGTTGAAGCATAGGTGTATGCGTATTAAGGGTACATATTTTTATTTTGTTGATATAGAAATTTTTTCATTGTAACATTTCGTTTTTTTGAATCATGTTGACCAGTATTAATCTTACTGGCGAATTATTTTATGCTGCGAGGTCGAAAAAGTTTCATGTAAGACAAAAAGTTTTTCGACTAAAGATGGAAAATAAAAAAGTACCATTAAATGAAATTTTTAAATGCCACAGAACGACTCCATACGAACCACAAAAAACTATAAATAAATTACAATTAATGTTGATAAAATCTCCGTTAATTTGCATACAAAAAAAATGTGATGTAATTTAGCATCCAGAAAGGAGCTTTATAGATACACACATTTTTGAGGTCGTAAGTCGTACGACATGAAGTAGGCATACATATTTTATATTACGTCACATATATGAGTGGTCTTGTAGGTAAACATGACATTTGTTTCTTATAAAAAAAGGAGAAATGTTGTGTCTTTCATTATAAACAATAAAACTGTAAATATATGAGACGACTATCGATGTTAATTCTTTTAGGTTTTTCCATATTATTAATCTCCTGTTCGGGAGACAGAAAAACTGGCGGCAATAGCGAAAAAGGTTTAGGCGGAGAGCAATACGATTATGTAAAAAGTATCAGTATGACTAATCCGCAAAAGGCGTTCACCATAATTGCTGAGGCTGAGAAAAAAGGCAGTATGCCGGATATCGACATTAATACCCTAAAGAGCATGGTGTATAACAATGGCTTGTTTCGCTACGACAGTGCTGCCGTCTATGCACGGAAAGCCCTCGATAATCCTGCGATTTCAAGATATCCAGAACGCCAGCAGATGTTGCTCGACAATATTTCGTCGCAATATTATAAATGTGGGGAGTATGCCAGGAGCATGAAGATGGCGGAGAAGGGAATAGATATGGCATACGAATCGGGCAACCGACGACTTGTAGCCCAACTTCTCGCCACGGTAGGTCAGTGTTATGTTCAGGTAGGAAGCGACAGGCATGCCTTGAGGTCTTTCGACAGAAGTATTGAGATTCTCACCGTTCAGAAGTCTACCGATGATTCATGGGAGACAGCGTATGACCTTGTATATGTGCTAACTCTCAAGGCTGATTTGTTGATTGATATGCGGAATTACAGTAAACTGTTTGATATGGAGCATGTGCTTCGCAAAGAATTGGCTGACATGTGTCATAAGAAAGAGGCAATAAAGGGCAGCAATGATATTGCCAAGGCAAATTTCTTTTCTATATACGCCCTGGGCTATGAGAAGGCTGGCGATAAGGAGATGGGCGAACAGTTCTATAAAAAAATGATGGAGACGGATTTTGCCAATAGTCCGGAGGGAGCATCATTGTCGGTAGAATACTTGATAGACAGGAAAGACTACAACGATGCGCTCGGTAAGTTAAGAGTGGAGGAGCAGCAATGGAACAAAGGGGAGAAAGACTCCGTGAATTTCTTTTTCGCTCATAAATTCTTGATGAACAAAACACGTGTGCTGCAGGGGCTCGGCAGATATAAGGAGGCTATAGAAACTGGTATGTTGGCTTATAATCTGAGTGATTCTCTTGATAGCAGGATAAGGGCACAGAGGGCTATCCTGGTTTCTGAAAAGTTGGGAAAGAAAATTCTACGCAATTATATCGGAGTTCAAGACCGCAAATTGGAGACGAACATGACGGTGATTGTTATAATGTCGGTATTGCTCTTTGGGTGTATCGTCTTGCTCTTTCTCGTTTGGCGCAGCAACAGATTGATTAAGGAGAAGAACCGCAGTGCTTCGGCATTGATAGGCGACTTGCAGAAATACCGTACGGAACTGTATGACAGTATTACCAATAACAATAATGGTGGGGATGTTAATAGCCATACTCTTAATGATGGTGAAACGGCAACGGATAGTGACGTTCAAGAGGATAACGACAACTTTGAATACAGACAGTATCTAAAGATAGAAAAGACGATATTCGACAAGAAACTTTTTGTGCGCTATAAATTGTCAAAGGATGAGGTTGCCGAGGAGGTTGGCATGTCGTCGGGATATTTCAACAAACTCTTTTCTAAATACTCTGACGTATCATTCAACAACTATATCAATAACCTAAGAATGGACTATGCTGCCAAAATCCTGAAAGAAAAACCAAACTATTCTATTGAGGCTGTTGCAAAGGAATGTGGCATTTCTGTAAGACAGACTTTCTATCGCCTGTTCCAGAAAAAGTTTGGTATGACGCCTGTGGAGTATAGGAGTAGTATTGAGCTTTCTGCTTTGAGTGAGAAATAAGGAGCATGGTGTGGGAAGTGTACAGAAAATCGAGTTAAAGTTCTTCAAGATGGGGGATAATGATGATTCCTCTTGAATTCGTTATTTTCCCTTCTTCTTGCATGCGGCGCAGGGCTTTAGATACGTTGAGCCGACTTTCTGAGATCTCATGTCCCAACTGTACCATTCCTATCTTGACAATCTTTCTTCCAATGGGGCGTAGACAATGACTCCTGATGAAAGTAGTAATCTTTTTTGTAATGTCCTCATGCTTGTGTTGCCATGGTAGATGCATGGCTGTTTGAGCTTGAGTACAAATCAGATTCATCATGTTCAGTCGGAATACCATCGATTCCGTGGTGAGGCGCATTACTTCGCCCTTGCTGATAGTGAGTAGCTGGCAGTCGGTCTTTGCCGAGAAATTATGTGAAAAACGTTGAGTCAGTCCGAACAAGCGTTCTGGCTGGATTACGCATGGTGTAGAGATTTCCTCAATTACCGAGAAACTGCCGTCGTCGGCAACCGTTTCCATCTCTACAATGCCATTCAGAATAAAAGAAAGTCCGTTAACCGGTTCGCCTTCTGCGAAAATACGCTCATTGGCAGAGACTTTTGAAAACCCCATTCTTACATGTGAAATGACGTCGTCAAATTCGCTTGAGCTCATGCCCTGAAAGAGCGGCAGTCTCGACAGAAGGCTATAAGGGTTCATACGCTTATTCCTTTATATAAATGAAAATCAATTTTCTATATATTTGCCTTTCATTGAAGGCGAGTACCATACAGCATTTTTCCCCTTACTGTCAGAGTATATGAAATATGCCATCAGTTCTGGGTGCTTCTCAAGAACTTTCTTAGCTTTGTCGAGTCCCATAACCATAAACGAAGTGGCAAAGGCATCGGCGGTGGCACAGTTGTCGGCAAGTACTGTAGCCGAGAGAATGTTGTGTTGTACCGGTCTTCCTGTTTTAGGGTCTATGGTGTGGGCATACTTCTTACCGTTCTTATAGTAGAAGTTGCGGTAGTTTCCGCTCGTTGCCATCGCTTTGTTTGTAACGTTGAGCACTGTCTGCAATTCTTCGTTCACGCTTAGCGAGTCGTCGGTAGGTTTGGTAACGCCAATCTTCCACGGCATACGCTGGTCGTTGACACCACAGGTTACTATTTCGCCTCCTATCTCAACCATATAGTTCTTTATTCCCTTCTCCTGAAGAAAGCGAGCCACCACATCACAGCCGTAGCCCTTTGCTATGGCACTACAGTCGAGCATCGTTGCCGGGTTGTCCTTCTTTATTCTTCCGTTAACGAGCTTCACTTTATGAAACCCTACGATAGAGCGCAGACTGTCGATTTGGCTATCGGTAGGCATCTTGCCGCTTTTGAAACCAAATCCCCATGCATTGACCATCGGAGCTACAGTAATGTCGAAAGCTCCGTCTGTTTCGGCAGAAATATGTTCGGCAAGATTGAATACCCCGGCAAACATGTCGTTTACCTTCACGCTCTTGTTTTGGTTTACCTTTGATATAATAGAGTTCGGGTTGAATGTTGAGAGCGAAGCGTCAACCTTCTTCAGTTCAGCTTCAATCTCGTTCTGCAAGTTTTCGTTGCTTTGGTAGCTGATATTGTATATCGTTCCGAACACGAATCCTGTATTCTTTTGGAACGGTATGTTTCTCTGTTTAGATACGATAAGTGCCATGCCGATGACGATTACCGACAGAATGGCGAGTTTGATAAATTTTCTTTTGCTTTGCATTGTTGCTTATATTATATGCTTGTTGGATTTTGTTTTCAGATATCGATAGCCACATTAAATAGTATTCCGAAGGTTGAAGTGCCAGTCTTGCCATATCCCGGTACATACCAAGCCTTACCGAGCGGACCCTCGTTTGCCGACAACCGTTGTTTGTATCTCGCGCTCCATCCCAAATGTACTGGTCCGGCGAGTTTGACATCAACGCTGATGCCTGCCTCAATCCAGTGGTAGTTGCATTTCACGTCTGTTGCCGAGTACTCGCTCGTGCCGCCCCATACAGGGTCGTTCACTCCAGGAGAAGAGAGGTCGTATTTAAAGGTAGTGAATCCGTATCTTGCCCCGACGAGAAGTCTGTAGATGTCGTGTTTATTTTTAAGCACGTTGAAGTCTGTACCGATACGAAAAAACGGTGCACTCGTCTTGTAAGTCATTTTTGTCGTTTCTTCGGTATGGTCAGCCTTGCCGTATCCCACCTCTACTACGGGAAAGTATTTGTCTTTCAGGTTAAGATGCAGAGCCGCTTCATACTGACCATAGTCGCTGACAGCCATCATTATTGGTCCTAAGATATCTGCAGACACAGAGAATCCCTTGAACAGGGCAACCGTGTCTTTCACGGCAGCATCCTTATTGGCTTTTCTCTGTGCACCGGCAGGCAGGACAGCAAAAACGGTGAGAAGAACACTAATTACGAGGCGTGAAATAGATATAGAAGTGGTTCTTTGAAGTGTCATAGTCAACATTATGTTTTTTTATCACCACTGAGTCAATGGCATGATGAGTAGTAGATACGGCTGTAATGTCGTGAAAGTAAGACGCGGCACAGTCGGTGGATTCAAAATGCATCCTGTCTTCTTTGCTAACGATGATAGTATCGAGCGATGATTTAGTTTCCGAAGCGAGTTCCACGAAAAACGAGTCGCGAGGTTGTGCGTTGCTGATAGGCAGTGAGAACTCCGTAACTTTTGTATCTTTATTGATAAGAACAGAGTCGCTGCCGTCAGTACGGTTTGTGGAAATCGTCATTTCCATTTTCAGAGTGTCCGTCTTTCCATCAGGAGTGCGCAGGGCATATTTTGTATACACCCTGTTGTTCATCGGACAGTCGATGGAAGAGCATGCTGCAAGAATACAGACTATTGCCGAAAGACACGCAATCAGTTTGCAGTTCATAATTTTTAATTCATAATTCATAATTGGTCGAAGACCAACAACTCTTAATTCTACACTCTACATTCAAATTTCTTTCTCAATCTGATAGTCATTTCTGTTTGACGAGCTACGGCTGATAAGGTCGCCGATAAATCCGGCAAGGAAAAGTTGAGTGCCAATCATCATCATCGTAAGAGCGATGTAGAAGTATGGAGAGTCTGTAACAAGTCTCTGCTGAATACCGTTGGCGAGACACCACAGCTTGTCTGCTCCCAGACAGAAAGCAGAGATAAATCCGATGAAGAACATCAGAGTGCCGAGAAATCCGAATACGTGCATCGGCTTTCTGCCGAAGCTACTAAGGAACCAAAGGGTGATAAGGTCGAGATATCCGTTGAAGAACCTGTTCCATCCCATGAACTTCGACTTGCCGAATTTTCTTGCCTGATGGTGAACTGGTTTCTCTCCAATCTTGTCAAATCCGGCATTTTTTGCCAGATATGGGATATAGCGGTGCATCTCGCCGTATACCTCTATATTCTTTACAACATCGCGGCGGTAAGCCTTCAGTCCGCAGTTGAAGTCATGCAGGTTATGGATGCCGCTAACCTTTCGTGCCGTAGCGTTGAAAAGTTTTGTAGGTATCGTCTTTGATAGCGGGTCGCCCTGTTTTCTGTTCTGCTTATATCCAGATACGAGGTCGTATCCATCTTCTGTTATCATGCGGTAAAGCTCCGGTATCTCGTCTGGCGAGTCCTGCAAGTCGGCATCCATAGTAATAACCACATCTCCCTGTGCTTTCTTGAAACCGCAGTAGAGTGCCGGGCTCTTGCCGTAGTTACGGCGAAACTTGATGCCCTTAACTTCCGGGTGCTTGCTCGCCAAGTCCTGTATCACGTTCCATGAGTTGTCGGTAGAACCGTCGTTTACGAATATTACTTCGTAAGTGAATCCCTTACTCTTCATCACGCGCTCAATCCACGCATACAGTTCTGGTAGCGACTCGTCCTCGTTGTATAGAGGAATAACTACTGATATATTCATTTTATATATATTATTTTTTTGTTATCTGTTTTTATTCTCAAGTGTTCTTGCTCTTGGCTTAAGGACGAGCAAAAACATTAATTTCTAACTACTCATTCCTCATTCCTCATTCCTAATTCCTCATTCCTCATTCCTAATTCCTTACTCTCCTTATTATTGCTCCAGCTGGAATACTAAGGATAATGCCGAGAATGACATTAAGAGTAAGAAACTGGAAGGCAATCTCTATCGGGCGTAGCGAACCCATCGAACTTTGCAGTACCGCAATAAGTTGCTTCGCCTCGATACCATATGCGCTCTTCACCGTAGCGGCATATTCTGGAGTAGAAAGAGTGGCGATATACTGGTTGATGAGGTAGCCGTGGTCAAGGAACTGGAAGTATAAAAACTGGGCCAGTGCCATGAGCAAGGCAGCATAGAAATAGGTCAAGATAGAATAGAGCGTAGCTCTGCCGAAGGTTATGGAGCCACCGAGAACATTGTCGCGGAATATCCGGAGTCTGATGGTGGCAACGGCAACGGAGGCAAGTCCAAGTGCAATAGCCACGATGCTCAGCAGCGGCATTTGGAACTCCCCGATAAAGCAGAAAAAGCTCGCTATCCACATCAGTCCCATTATAGCTCCGTCGATACGTGCAAAGGCAGTATATTGTCTGAATTCATCATTAGAAGTCATATCGTTCATGTCTTTTCTTTAATTTATTATGTGAAATATGCTGCAAAAGTACTTATTTTATACCATATATCATGTAGAGCAATTCTTTTTTTTGAAAAATCATGCTAAAAAGTTTGCAGATAGAGGAAAAAGCATTACCTTTGCACCCGCATTAAGCGAAACAAGACGGGTAAGTCTTGTACGGCCAGCTCCCTTCGAATCCTCCAGGACGGGAACGTAGCAAAGGTAGTTGGTTGTAGCGGCGCGATACAAGTAGCTTACCCACCCGCCTCTTTAGCTCAGTTGGCCAGAGCACGTGATTTGTAATCTCGGGGTCGTTGGTTCGAATCCGACAAGAGGCTCAAAACAAGGAGAGACAACCGATATATATATGGTTTGGTCTCTCTTTTTTTATTTTAATATTTATACTCTTACAATTTTGGATTTATGAAATCAGACATTGAGATTGCCAGAAGCATAAAACTTGAAAGAGTTGAGAATATCGCAAGAAAATACGATATTCCAACGGACGAACTTGAATGCTATGGCAAATACGTGGCTAAAGTACCGCTTAAGCTCATTGATGAAAAAAAAGTAAAGGTAAATAATCTTATTCTTGTTACTGCAATCACACCGACAAAGGCTGGTATCGGTAAAACTACAGTTTCTGTGGGACTTGCTCTCGGACTTAACCGTATCGGCAAGAAGGCAATATGTGCGCTTCGCGAACCGTCCCTCGGACCGTGTTTCGGCAGAAAGGGTGGGGCAGCCGGCGGAGGATATGCCCAGGTGTTGCCAATGGACAAGATAAACTTGCATTTTACAGGTGATTTTCATGCTATCACTTCTGCCCACAATATGATTGCCGCTTTGCTCGACAACTATATTTATCAGAACCGAAGCAACGGATTCCAGTTGAAAGAGGTGCTTTGGAACCGTGTGCTTGATGTTAATGATCGCGGTTTGCGCGATGTCGTTACCGGACTCGGAGGAAAGTCTAACGGTATAGTTAGGGAAACGAGTTTCGACATTACTCCGGCATCTGAGATAATGGCGATACTCTGTCTTGCTACTGATGAGGACGACTTGCGCCGACGTATCGAGAATATCACTTTGGGATATACAATGGACGATAAGCCATTTACGGTAAAAAAACTTGGAGTTGCCGGAGCAATAACGGTTCTTCTGCGCGATGCCATCTCGCCAAATCTTGTGCAGACTACGGAGCATACGGCAGCTTTTGTTCATGGTGGACCATTTGCTAATATTGCGCATGGATGTAACTCTATTATTGCCACGAAAATGGCAATGACATTTGGAGAATATACTATTACGGAGGCTGGTTTCGGTGCTGATCTTGGAGCAGAGAAGTTCTTTAACGTTAAATGCCGTAAGGCTGGACTCGACCCGAAGCTCACGGTTATCGTGGCTACTGCCCAGGGGCTGAAGATGCATGGCGGAGTGGAACTCGACAAAATTAAGGAGGAGAACCATGATGGACTGACTCGTGGACTGGCAAATCTCGACAAGCATATTAAAAATATGCAAGTGTTCGGACAAACTGTTGTTGTTGCCTTTAACCGCTATGCCAATGATACGGAGGAGGAGATTGATATCGTGCGCCGCCATTGTCGGGAGCTCGGTGTAGGCTTTGCCGTGAACAATGCTTTCGTTGAAGGCGGTAAGGGAGCTGAAGAACTTGCTCGTCTCGTTGTGGCGACAATTGAGGAACATCCGTCGGCTCCGCTATATTTCACATATCCAGATTTTGACTCTGTGGAGATGAAAATATCTAAGGTTGCCCGTAACGTGTATGGTGCCGGAAGCATCACATACAGTACGTTGGCTAAGCGTAAGATACAGACCCTTACCGATAACGGCTTTGCACGTTTTCCTATCTGTATCGCCAAGACCCAGTATTCTTTCTCTACCGACAGCAAGGCGTATGGTGTGGTGAAGAATTTTGAATTCCACGTTCGCGACATTGTTGTCAACAGTGGTGCCGAGATGATTGTCGTCATTGCTGGCGATATTATGCGTATGCCGGGACTGCCGAAGCAACCACAGGCAAATGTCATTGACATCGTTGATGGCGAGATTACCGGCTTGTCATAATAATTCTCCTTTATAGTAATGACATGTGAGTAATATAACGAAATATAAAATAAAAAAGCTGTTTGACCTACATTGTCAAGCAGCTTTTTTTTATAATTGGTTGTGGAGTATCTTATTTTACAGGAATCTTCTCGACTCTTCTTTCGTGGCGTCCGCCCTCGAAAGGAGTTTTGAAGAATTGGTCGAGAATCTTCTCGGCAGTTTTGTTGTCGATAAAGCGTCCTGGCAAAACGAGCACGTTGGCATTGTTGTGCTGACGGATAAGTCCGGCAATCTCAGGAATCCATGCCAGTCCGGCACGTATGCCCTGATGTTTGTTCAGTGTCATTGCCATTCCCTCACCACTACCGCAGATAGCGATGCCAGGGTAGCATTCACCTTTCTCAACAGCTTCTGCCAAAGGGTGGGCAAAGTCTGGATAGTCGCAACTTGTGTCGCTGTAAGTACCGAAGTCCTTATACTCGTATCCCTTTGCTTCGAGATACTGGATAACAAACTGCTTGAGTGGGAAACCTGCGTGGTCGCATGCCAAACCAATTGTCTTAACTTCCATAGTGTTTAAGTTTTTAAGGGTTAATAAATTATTTTGTTTTAGGTTTTTGTTTTTCTCTGAGAACTCGGAGTCTTTGGAGAACTCAAGGAATTTTGAGAACTCAGAGACCTCGGGTGACCCCGAGAACTCTGAGATATACATGTCCTCCGAAATATTTTATTTCTTCAAGAAATCTTTTACCTGGTTGTAGACATTCTCTGCGGTGTAGCCCAACTTCTCGTCGAGTACCTTGTAAGGAGCAGAGAAGCCGAAGCTCGGCATACCGAATACTTTGCCGTTGGCACCAACAAGTCCCTCGAGAGTTACAGGCAGACCGGCTGTCATTCCGAATATCTTGCTTCCTGTAGGCAGGATACTTTCCTGATATTCCTTGCTCTGCGAACGGAACAGTCCCTCGCTCGGTACACTGACGATACGAATCTTTATGCCGTCCTTGCGGAGCAACTCAGCACCGGCAACGAGAGTAGAAACCTCAGAACCATCGGCAAGAAGAATAACGTCGAAGTCATCATCGGAACCAGCCACTACGTATGCACCCTTGCGAGCCTGCTCGTAGTCAGTACCAGCTGGCAGTTTTGCGATATTCTGGCGAGAGAATATAAGAGCCGTAGGAGTCTCCATATTCTCCATTGCCATAGCCCAGCATACTGTAGTCTCATCAGCATCTGCCGGACGGAACACGCGTACGCTGTCCTTTCCATGATGGTTCTTCAATTTCTCCATCAAACGGATCTGTGCCTCCTGCTCAACAGGCTCGTGAGTAGGTCCGTCTTCGCCAACGCGGAATGCGTCGTGAGTCCAGATAAACTTGATTGGAACCTCCATCAAGGCTGCCATACGGATAGCAGGCTTCATATAGTCAGAGAATACGAAGAATGTTCCGCAAGCCGGGATTACACCACCGTGCAGATACATACCGATACACATGCATGCCATTGTCAGCTCGCTTACACCTGCCTGGAAGAAAGCACCACCGAAGTCGCCGCGAACGATAGATCGAGTCTTCTTCAGGAAACCGTCGGTCTTGTCGCTGTTTGAGAGGTCGGCAGAAGAGCAAATCATGTTAGGCACCTGCTCTGCAAGTACGCCGAGACAAGTAGCAGAGGCATTACGTGTAGCAGCACCCTCTTTCTGCTCAACAACAGACCAGTCAACCTTAGGAGCATTTCCGCTGAACCATTCCTTCATGAGGGCAGCCTTCTCTGGATTTGCCTCAGCCCATTTCTTTTCCTCAGCATGGCGCTCGGCAACGATTCTGCGCAGTTCCTCTTTGCGGTCAGCATACAGCTTTTCTGTTTCCGGGAAAATAACGAATGGATTCTCTGGGTCACCACCAAGGTTCTTGATAGTATTTACATAAGCCTCGCCGCCGAGAGGAGCACCGTGAGTCTTGATGCTGCGCTCGTAGCTTGTGCCGTCATCTTTCAAGGCACCCTTACCCATTACGGTCTTTCCGATGATGAGGGTAGGGCGGTTGAGTTCCATCTGTGCAGCTGTAAGAGCCTGGCGAATTTCGTCTGGATCGTTGCCATTGATTGTCATCACGTTCCATCCCCACGCCTCATATTTCTGTGCAGTGTTCTCTGTCATTACGACGCCACACTCTGTAGAGAGCTGGATATCGTTGGAATCGTAGAACATTATGAGGTTGTTCAGACCGAGGTTTCCGGCGATACGGGCAGTACCCTGTGAAATTTCTTCCTCAATACCACCGTCGGAGATATATGCATAAATCTTATGCTTCATAACCTCTGTTCCGAGCTTAGTCTGAAGGAACTTCTCAGCAACGGCAGCACCGGCAGCAAAGGTATGTCCCTGTCCGAGCGGACCTGATGTATTCTCGATACCGCGCTTTACGTCGCGCTCCGGGTGACCAGGAGTTGGAGAGCCCCACTGACGGAACTGTTTCAGTTCGTCGAGTGTGAACTTGCCCTGAAGAGCCAGTGCACTGTAGAGCATTGGCGACATGTGACCAGGGTCGAGGAAGAAGCGGTCTCTTCCTTCCCATTCCAAGTTGTCCGGATCCCAAACGAGGAACTCGGAGAATAATACGTTTATGAAATCAGCACCGCCCATGGCACCTCCCGGGTGACCAGACTTTGCTTTCTCGACCATAGATGCAGCCAGAATACGGATGTTGTCGGCTGCTCTGTTCATTATCTTCTTTTCGTTCATATTGTTGATATTAATTTTTTGTTTTTTATTGGACTGATAGGACTAATAGGACTAATAGGACTAATAGAACTGATAGGAAAACTGGAATTTTTAGAGTAATAATTCCTAATTCCTAATTCCTTACCCCTTTTTTACTTTTGTGGCTTCTTTCTCTATAGGCAAGCAAGCTTGGTATTCCTTGATGTATTTGTTGAAGCCTTCAACCTCTTCCGGAGTAGGAGCAATCTCCACTCCTGTATTTCCGCTGAACACCTTGTTGTCGAGGAAGTCGGCAAGACTCTCCTTGTCGTTGTTGTTCACAAGATACGAGGCAAGCAGAGCGATGCCCCATGCGCCACCTTCGCCGGCAGTCTCCATTACAGAAATTGGAGAGTTTATTGCTGCAGCAAGAACACGCTGACCAACGCCCTTTGTCTTGAACAATCCGCCATGACCCGTGATGCGGTCCACCTTCACTTTTTCATCGTTAAAGAGAATGTCGTTGCCAATCTTCAGGACTCCGACAGAGGCATACAGGTTAGCACGCATAAAGTTTGCAAGATTAAACTTATCGTTTGCCGAGCGCACGAATAGCGGACGACCCTCAGCCAAGCCTGTAACTGGTTCGCCAGAGATATAGTTATAGGCGATGAGGCCGCCACAGTCGGCATCCCCCTCGAGGGCATGGTTGTAGAGCTTTCCGAACACCTCGTTCATATCTACAGGAATGCCGAGCAACTGCTGGTATTCCTTGAAAAGGTTAACCCATGCATTAAGGTCAGAAGTACAGTTGTTGCAATGTACCATAGCCACCGGACTGCCGTCTGGCGTTGTAACCATGTCAATCATCTCATAAGGACGGGAGAGCGACTTTTCCAATACAATCATCGAGAAAGATGAAGTTCCGGCAGATACGTTTCCTGTGCGTTTGCGTACGGCATTTGTGGCAACCATACCTGTTCCGGCATCGCCTTCTGGCGGGCAAACAGGAATTCCAGCCTGAAGATGGTCAGAGATGTCGAGCTTGTGGGCACCGGCTTCGGTCAGCTTTCCTGCGTTCTCTCCTGCTAAAAGAACTTTCGGAAGGATGTCTTCAAGAGTCCAGTTGTATCCGTAAGGTTCTATTAGACTGTTGAACTTATTTACCATTTCCTTAGAATAGTTCTTCGTCTCGGAGTCGATAGGAAGCATACCGGATGCATCACCGATACCAAGAACTTTCTCTCCTGTTATCTGCCAGTGGATATATCCGGCAAGAGTGGTGAGGAAAGTTATGTCTTTTACATGCTCCTCTTTGTTTAGTATTGCCTGATACAGATGTGATATGCTCCAGCGCAGAGGAATGTTAAAGTTGAAAAGCTTTGATAGTTCAGCAGCAGCAGCACCGGTGTTGGTATTTCGCCATGTGCGGAATGGAGCAAGAATTTCTTCTTTGTCATTGAATGCCATATATCCGTGCATCATGGCGCTGATGCCGATAGACTTTAGTCGTTCAATTTCAACATCATACTTTTCCTTCACATTTGCACGCAAGTCGGCATAGCAGTTCTGAACGCCATTCCATATTGCCTCAATGCTGTATGTCCATAGACCGTCGATGAGTTGGTTCTCCCACTCATGACTGCCTTGGGCGATAGGCACGTTGTTCTCGTCGATGAGCACAGCTTTAATTCGTGTTGAGCCGAACTCGATACCAAGAATTGCTTTGCCTTCTTGTATGGTTGATTTTGGTGTAATCATTTTTTATTTAGTTAATGGGAGTAATGGGAGAATTGAGACTTCTGAGAGAACTGTGAGTTTAGTTAGAACTGATAGTTCTTATTGTTTCCAATTTTCCCATTACTGGTGTTGTAATATTATCTCAAAGCCTTGTTGAGCATGTAGTAAACCTCGTTGATTCTAAGGTCGCGCTTCACACTCTCGAATGTAGAGTCCTTGTCGATATGCAAGTATTCGATGTCGAGCATCTCTGCATAGTCTTCCCAATACTCCGGTGTGATGTCGTAAGAGAAGCAGCTGTGGTGAGTACCACCGGCGAGAATCCACGAACCGGCTCCAATCTCGAAGTTTGGCTGCGGAATCCAAAGTGCGTTGGCAACAGGAAGCTTCGGCAGTGGTTTTGGCTGGATGCAGTGAACATCATTAACGATAAGACGGAAACGGTTACCGAGGTCTACTACAGTAGCCGTTACACCGTCGCCAACCTTTGAGTTGAAGACAAGACGTGCTGTCTGCTGTTTGCGGATACCGATACCGAGATGGTGAACCTCAAGGCGAACCGGTTCGTTATCTACAGCGATGAGCGGACAAACCTCAAGCATGTGGCTCTGCAGAATGGCAGACTTGTCGCCGTCGAAGTTAAGCGTGTAGTCTTCAAGGAATGAACAGCCTGTTGGCAGTCCCTGTGTCATGTACCATAGAGTGCGGTAGAGGGCAGCCGATTTCCAGTCGCCTTCAGCTCCGAAACCATAGCCTTCAGCCATCAGACGCTGAGATGCAAGACCAGGAATCTGGTCGAAACCAACAAAGCCTTCCGTATCTGGGTCGTCCCAAGAACCGAGGTCGTCAAAGTTTGTTGTGAATCCCTTAGCACCTTTCGCCTTTAAGATAGCACGGATGGCAAGTTCTGCGCGAGCTGCGTTCCAAATCTTCTTCTTTCCGATTTCCTCGCCAGCCTCACAAGGAACAATCTTGTAAAGCTTGTGGTATTCCTCGACGAGGGCATCCACATCTGCCGGCTTAACCTGTTTCCAGTATTCAATCAGTTCGGAAACGCAGCAGTAGTCTACATGGTAGCCAAGAACCTGCTCTGCGCTTACCTTGTCGCCGTCGGTAACAGCAACATTGTTCATCTGGTCGCCAAAGCGGATGATGAGCATATCTCTTGCGTCAGCTACGGCTGCTGCAACACGAGCCCAAACAGCAATATGCTCCTGAGTCTTCTTGTCCTTCCAGTAGCCTACAACCACTTTGCGCGGTTTTCTCAGTCGAGAGCAGATATGGCCGAACTCGCGGTCGCCATGAGCACTCTGGTTAAGGTTCATGAAGTCCATGTCCATTGTGTCCCATGGAATTTCCTGATTATACTGAGTATGAAGATGTAACAGCGGTTTGTGTAGCATCTGCAGACCGTGTATCCACATCTTTGCCGGAGAGAAAGTGTGCATCCATGTGATGACACCAACACATTTTTCATCATTGTTGGCAGCCATCATGATAGCAGCTACCTCCTTGTCGGAGTTAGCAGTGCCTTTATAAACTACCTTTATAGGAATGATGCCCGACTTGTTCAGTCCGTCCACCATCTCCTGAGAATGTCCGTCTACTATCTTAACTGTTTCGCCTCCGTATAGAAGCTGTGCTCCGGTAATCCACCAAAGCTCAAGATTTTCAAATGCTTTTATCATAGTTGTTGAATTTGTTTGTTATTATAAGTTAGTTTATATAAATTTTTAGTATATATTCTTTATTGAAAACTGTTTCTTTATTTCTTTTTCTGTCCGTAGTAAGCATTCGGACCATGTTTGCGACTGAAGTGCTTTTCGATGAGCAGAGGATTCATTGTTGTCTGAGGGTTAACGCTGAAAGATACGAATGCCATCTTTGCCACTTGCTCCATTACAACAGCATTGTAAACTGCCTGATCCGGATCTTTACCCCATGAGAACGGACCGTGGTTCTTTACAAGAACACCTGGTGTGTGTACATAGTTAATGTTCTTGAAACGATTAACGATAACCACTCCGGTCTCCTTTTCATATTCAGCCATCTGGTTAGCAGTCATATCTTCCGTGCAGGGGATGCAGTCGTGGAAATAGTCGGCATGTGTCGTACCGATGTTTGGAATATCCTTTCCTGCCTGTGCCCATGCTGTGGCATATGTAGAATGTGTATGTACTATGCCACCGATTTCTGGAAAAGCACGGTACAGCACCAGGTGGGTAGGAGTGTCAGACGAAGGATTCAATTCTCCTTCTACGACCTTTCCTGTATTAACATCTACCACCACCATGTCTGAAGCTTTCATTACATCATATGACACGCCGGAAGGCTTGATTACCATGAGGTTCTTTTCGCGGTCAATGCCTGAAACGTTGCCCCATGTAAATATTACCAGGTTGTGCTTCACCAAATCAAGGTTTGCACGATACACTTTTTCTTTCAGTTCCTCTAACATAATGCTAATCTTTTATACTTATAGTTTGAAACTCGGGTCATCATCGTATGCTGCCTTGTTGAAGCAGTATAAAGCGGCACCTCGTTTTGAAGTGATTTTGTCTATTTTATCCGTCTTCTCGATAAAGTCGATTGTTTTTATTTTCTTTCTGAAGTTTCTCTTGTCAATCTCTTCTCCGAGAATAGCCTCATAAACATGTTGAAGCTGTGTCAAGGTAAACAGTTGTGGTAACAGGTTGAAGCTTAGTGGCTCTGTAGATATCCTGCGGCGTAGAAGCATAATTGCTTTTTTTACCATATCGTTATGGTCGGAATAAAGTTTCGGGAGTTTTTCCACGTCAATCCATTCCAGTTCATGCTCTTCCTGAAGCGACTTGTCGTAGTCTTTCACATTTATCAAGGCACAGTAAGCAATAGATATTACTCGCTCTCCCGGATCGCGGTTCACGGCTCCGAAAGCTCCTACTTGTTTCATGTATAGATTGTCGAGGCCTGTAAGTTGTCTTAAAGTCCTGTCGGCTGCCTCGTCAATGCTTTCCGTCTCCTCAACAAATCCTCCATACAGTGAGAGTTCGCCTCGTCCCGGATCCATTTTTCTTTTGCCTACAAGCAGTTTCAGCTTATTGGCTTCAAAACCAAAGATTATGCAGTCGACCGACACGTAAACTTTGGAATGTTCTTTGTAAAATTCTGTCATTACAGTTTTTTTTTACCTTTCATACTTGTTTATCAAGTATGAAAGGTTTTAGTTCTTTTTTGAGAATTACCAGAAATAGTAGTAGAATGTAGCACAGAGACCGATTACAACCAGTGATCCGACAACATCCCATACGTTCCAACTTTCCCGTATCGTTTTTCTGTAATCTTTAGTAAATGTGATTGCGTCAATTTGTTCCTTTGATGGTGCTTTAGTAAAGAACGATACAACAATCATCATGACTATGATAAATACAAGTAGCCAACACTCGAAAACAAGCCAATTCGTCTGCCAGAACCATTCGGTATAGTTCCAAAAGGCACCATTCATGGTGTTTTTGCCTGTATCAGTCAGGACATTTGTAATCAGTCTGAGCATTCCGATGGCAAAGCCACCAATCATACCCCATTCTCCAGCTTTAGGCGTAATTCTTTTGGAAAATATACCCAGTGTGAATACGGCAACCATTGCTGGAGCGAGCAGCGACTGTATTCCCTGTAGGTAATCGTACAATGAACCGAGACTCATCATGACTGGAATCCATATAAATCCAAGTATCACGACAACTACGGTAGCTATGCGTCCTACAAACACGTAGTGTGCTTCACTCTTGCCTGGTTTCATCGGCTTGTAGAAGTCTTCTGTAAAGAGTGTTGCACATGAATTGAAAAATGCTGCAAGTGATGCGACGAGTGCACATACAAAACCTATGGTAACAATTCCTTTAACTCCTGCCGGCAATATATGTTTCACCATGATTGCATAGGCAGCATCAGTATTGTCCAGATTTATGTCGCCGCGTGCATTAAGTGCCGCACAGACCATACCAGGAATAAGGAACATGAAGCAAGGCAAGAATTTGAAGAATCCTGCTGCAATAGTACCACGACGAGCACGTGCTATGACAGCTTTATTGTCTTCACCTTTCCTCTGGCCGAGCACACGTTGTACGATGTGTTGGTCTGTACACCAGTACCAAAAGCCTATGATTGAAGCACCGATGAATACAACAAATCCTGGGTATTCCTGATACATGGAATCACCTTTCTCCCAATGGAACATGTGTGTGGTTCCGTATCCGTTGTTTAGTTTGCCACAATATTCCATCATGTTGTTCCATCCATTTGTGATATTTCCGTTTCCTAATGCCGAAAGTCCGAGAAAAAGTACGAGAAATGATCCGATGATAAGAATAGGAGTCTGTATAGATGACAATGTCATGACACCTTTCATTCCGCCGAACACTGTAAATACACATGTTATCAATATAAGACCGATTGCTCCGTACCAAAAAGGAATTCCGAGAAGAAACTCAAAGAATATTCCACCAGTATATGCCGTTACGCTTACTTTTGTAAGTACGTATGCTACAAGAGTAATTATTGAGAGCCATGACCCTGTACGCTTCGTATATCGGAATTTCAGGAAGTCCGGCATCGTTATTATTTTTCCAAGCTTGTTGTTCAACAGTTGATAGAATGGGACGAAGAGCCATCCAAGGAAAAGAATCATCCATCCCTGCATTTCCCAGTGTGCCATGCCAACTCCGCTTTTCGCACCGGTTCCTGCCAGTCCTACGAGGTGTTCGGAACCTATGTTCGCAGCAAAAATTGCCATACCAATTACATACCATGGTTCACCTTTTCCGAAGAGATAGTCGGAAGAGTTTTCCCCTGCCGAGGCCTTTTTGTCTTTTAATATTGCATACCATACAGCCCATACGACTCCAAGTATTCCTACAGCGAGAACAACCCAGTCGAGCCAAATGAATTCTTGTGCAGACCAATTCATAAATTATTACTTTGTTTTGTTATTAGATGTTTTTTATTTCACACTAAATTTATAAGCCACATGACTGTGGTATTTCTCTCCGGGCTTGAGATAAGGCGACGGCCAGTTTTTTTTGTTCGGAGAGTCAGGATATTTCTGGCTTTCAAGGCATACAGAAACATGTTTTGGATATTTTATACCATGCTTGCATGCAATTCCTGTACCCTGGAAGTTGCCGGTGTAAACCTGAACACCAGGTTCGTTGGTATACATCTCAAGGAAAATCCCTGTTGCTGGTGAGTAGAGAGAGGCGCATACTTTAGTGTCGTCGCCTTTACCGTTTTTATATGTATTTAGACACCAGTTGTGGTCATAGCCAGATGCATTTTTTATTTGTTCAAAAGTAGTATCGTTTATCGTTTCGCTTATGGCGTGAGCCTTGCGGAAGTCCATAGGCGTCCCGTCGACAGGTTTTATTTCGCCTGTAGTCATATAAGTATTGTCTGCCGGAGTATATTTGTCGGCATTGATGTAGAGTACCATGTTCATGCCCTCTTTCGAAGGATCGCCATTCAGATTGAAGTAACTATGGTTTGTCATGTTGATGACTGTCTCCTTATCGGTAGTGGCATCAAATGAAATGTCGAGAGTATTGTTACTTAGCAACTTGTATGTCGTCGTGGCTTTCACTGTCCCTGGGAAGTTATTGTCGCCGTCTGGAGAAGTAATCGACAATACAAGAGTGGAATCGTTAGTCTGTTTTGCATCATATACCTGATACATCCATCCAGAAGGACCTCCATGCAGACAATGTCCGAAGTTGTTCTGTGGCAGTTGGTATTTTTTACCTTCAACAGTAAGCTGTCCTTTATTAATTCTGTTGGCGTATCTTCCTACAGAAGAGCCATAATCACTCGGACTGTTCACAGTATCGGCATATTGCTTAATATTGTCATAGCCCAATACAACATCAGTAGGCTTACCGTTTTTGTCTGGTACGCAGAGAGAAACTACTCGTCCGCCGAAGTTCGTGATACACACTTCCATTCCGTTGGAATTCTTAAGCGTGAACAATTTAACCTGTTTTTTGTTGATAATAGTGTCAAACGCCGTTGGGTTCAATCCCGACACCGTCAGTGTTTCTGCCTTTTGGCAACATGATGAGAGAGAGATGATAGTCACTCCTGCTCCCAGCAAAATTTTTTTCAAGTTCTTCATAAATTATGTTCTTAGATCTTTTAACTTATTTCTTTCAGATTCCACGGAATCTTCAGTTGTCTTTTTAAGTTGGATGTTTCCATCTTAAAAATCGTTGGTAAAAGTACTATTATTTTTTTTAATAGCACTTACTGATTCTTAGTTTTTTACGTCTGAGGTGTTGTTTTGACACTTTTTATATGTTTCTCATCCCTTTTACTCTGTTTTTTGTGATATGCAATAAGCAAAAATGGTGTATTTTTATGGTCTATAGTATAATATTAAGGTGTATGTTTATAAGAATAAAAGTGGGACGTAAGGAATGTTTCAGTGTGTTCCTTTCGTTCCACTTTCATTGATATATTAGCAAACTTTGTGAGAACCCTCGCTGATTACCACATTGTAAATCTTAGGTTCCTTGCCGTATTTTGCCTTATACTTATCCTTTGCGTCAGCGATAAACTTGTCGTAGAGTTCATCTTTCACGAGGTTGATGGTGCAACCGCCGAATCCGCCTCCCATGATACGGCTTCCTGTTACTCCGTTTTCCTTTGCGATATCGTTCAGAAAATCAAGCTCCTCGCACGAAACCTCGTAGTCCTTGCTCAGTCCATGGTGAGTTTCATACATCTTCTTTCCCACCGTTTCGTAGTCGCCGGCATTAAGGGCATCGCAGACTGCAAGCACGCGGTCTTTCTCGCCAAGCACGTAGACAGCTCTGCTCATATCCTCGTCGCTCACATCGCCATTGACGCTTTGCAGCATGTCCCAGTCGGCATCGCGCAGGGTCTCTATTGTCTTTTCAGGATATTTCTCCTTCAGCTTTGCAACGACATTCTCGCAGCTCTTGCGACGGTCGTTGTAGGCAGAAGACGCAAGCTCGTGCTTCACTACTGAGTCAACGAGCACCAACTTGTATCCCTTAGGCTCAAACGGGAAATATTCAAACTCACGGCTACGACAGTCGAGGCGCATCAGCTTTCCTTCCTTGCCGAACACACTTGCAAACTGGTCCATGATGCCGCAGTTCACTCCGCAGTAGTTGTGCTCCGTTGCCTGTCCTGCCAGTACCAAGTCCCATTTAGACACCTTGTTGTTGCCAAACAAGTCGTTGAGAGCAAAGGCATAACAGCTCTCAAGGGCTGCCGATGATGAAAGACCTGCGCCGAGTGGCACGTCTCCAGCAAATGCTGTGTTGAATCCCTTCACGTCAACTCCGAGCTTCTTCATCTCCTGAACGATGCCGTAGATGTAGCGAGCCCAACTTGCCTTAGGCCCTTTCTCGTCGTTTACGTCAAACTCCACAAGGTCTTTCAAATCAATTGAGTAAGCCCTCACTTTGTCTGTACCGTTCGGTCGTATTTCGCACATTATCCCTTTGTCGATAGCTCCAGGAAAAACGAAACCACCATTATAATCGGTATGTTCACCGATTATGTTTATTCTTCCAGGTGAAGCGTAGATGCTTCCTGTCTGTCCGTCGAAGTGCTTGATGAAGCGACTTCTTACATATTCTATTTCCATGCTGAATAGTTTTGATAAATATTTATAGTTAGTTGTTATTTCTTTACTCCAAACTTATAGATAGTTGTCTGCTTGTATTGCTGACCCGGGCGCAGAACTACAGAAGGGAAGTACGGATGGTTAGGAGAATCCGGGAAATGCTGTGCCTCAAGGCAAACGGCACTTCTCTTTGGATAAGTAGAACCGTGCGTTCCGCTTATTCCGTTTTCAAAATTTCCTGTATAGAGCTGCAAACCAGGTTCCGTGGTGTAAACCTCCATCGTCCTGCCGCTGTTAGGCTCAGTAAGTCGGGCAGCAAAGCTCAATTCGCCTTCCTCTTTCTTGTTCAGAACATAGTTGTGGTCATATCCGTTACCGTTCTTCAATTGTTCGTTGTCATCATTAATTCTTGCGCCGATAGCTGTCGGCTTGCGGAAGTCGAACGGAGTGCCTTCAACAAAGCGAATTTCGCCAGTAGGAATGCTCTGGCTGTTTATAGGCAGATATAGGTCGGCGTTAAGCTCCAGTTCGATATTGTCTACGGTTGGAGTAGGGTTTGCTATACCTGCAAGGCTGAAGAAACCGTGGTTCGTTAGACAAATGATGGTTTTCTTGTTTGTTGTTGCCAGATAGTCGATAATCAATTCATTATCGTCGTTGAAAGTATAGGCAACAGTTACTTTCACTTCTCCGGTGAAGCCTTCTTCACCATAACTTGAAACGTAGTTAAGCACTACCGTTTCCTCGTTCATCCTCAGGGCGTCCCAAACTTTCTGGTTGAATCCGTGTTTTCCTCCGTGAAGACAATTCTCTCCATTGTTTATAGGCAACTGGTATTCTTTGCCGTTCAGTTGGAACTTTCCTTTGCATATTCTGTTTCCGTATCTTCCGATGAGGGTGGAGAGATAAGGCTCCGGACTGTTTATCACATCCTGTATGTTGTCGTGTCCCTGAATCACGTTGGCGTAGTTGCCGTCTTTGTCAGGTACCATAATAGCCACAAGAGCTCCGCCGTAGTTGGTGATGGCCACCTCATTGCCTTTTTTATTCTTCAGAATGTAAAGGTCTGTCTTCTTTCCGTGTATTGTGGTTTGAAAATCCTCTCTTTTCAAACCACACAAATTTGGCGTTTCATTCGTGTTCATAATATTGTAATTTTATAGTTAGTAATCTTTATGTGCAAAGTAAGCTAAAATAAATGAGAAACACAAATGAAATATAAAAAAAAGGACGGCTTCGAATGTTAAAAACAACTAATCGATACCTTCCTTTGTTATTTATTCCATTATTATACTTGTTTTTACATCATGGCGAGGAAGTCTGCCACGATATAACTGCTTCCGCCGACAAATACGAAGTCTTCGTCATCTGCGTCTGCCAATGCTTTTTCGTATGCAGCCTTAACTGTAGGATAGATATTTCCTTCCAATCCGTGGTTTGCGCCCTCCAGCTTCACTTTTTCTGCCGGTATAGCCCTGTGAGTCGTGGCCTGTGTGAAATAGTAAACGGCATTTTGGGGCAGCATCTTGCACACGGTGTCAATATCCTTGTCGTCTACCATGCCGAACACGATCCTCAGTTGTTTGCATTTCTGACTCTTGATTTGTTGACTTAGATATTGCCATCCGCCCACGTTGTGCCCTGTGTCGCAGACAACTTTTGGGCATGTCATTATGGTTTCCCATCTGCCTCTCAATCCGGTAGATTCCACCACGTTTTTCAGTCCGCATCTTATCGATGCCGAGTTTTTTACCACCCCCATCCCCCGTAGCAGTCTTGCCGCACAGAGCACGGTGTTGGTGTTCTTTGTCTGGTAAATACCCCCGAGTTCGCCGTGCAGTTTTCCAAATGACTTTGTGGTGTAGTCAATGCCACCATTCGGGTTAATGACAGTTTCTGTAACTTCATTTTCGTCTTCGGCAAATGTTATCGGGGCGTTCTCTTCCTTTGCCTTTGCCGTGAATACAGGTTTTGTCTCGCTGTTGTATTCGCCTACAACAACTGGCGTATTCCTCTTTATTATTCCAGCCTTCTCTCCGGCAATCTTTGCGAGCGTGTTGCCCAGGAATTGCGTATGGTCAAAGCTTATGTTTGTTATTATGGATAGGATAGGGGAGATGATGTTGGTGCAGTCGAGCCGCCCGCCTAGTCCCACTTCAATCACGGCATAGTCCACCTGTTGCTCGGCGAAGTATTTGAAGGCGAGTGCCGTGGTGAGTTCGAAGAAGCTGGGATGCAGCGGTTCAAAGAATTGCTTTTCCTTTTCCACGAAGTCCACCACGTATTCTTTGCTTATGCACTTGCCGTTCACCCTTATCCTTTCGCGGAAGTCCACCAAGTGTGGCGAAGTGTATAGTCCCACCTTGTATCCCTCGGCCTGCAATATCGCCGCTAAGGTATGCGAGCAAGAGCCTTTGCCGTTGGTGCCGGCAATATGGATTGTTTTGAATTTCGTATGGGGATGACCGAAATGGCGGTCAAGCTCGTTGGTGTTGTATAGTCCCTCTTTGTATGCCGATGCTCCTACCTTCTGGAACATCGGCACGCTGTTATAAAGGTATTTTATGGTTTCTTCGTAGTTCATCGTTGTTCTTTTCAATCTTTCAATTTTTCTTTTTCATTCCTTTATATATAAGGAATACTACTATTACAGCCGCCAATGCCAGCAACACGTAACCAATCTCGTGGCTGTATTTCAGAGCCTGGTGATACACGTCCTGTGTTGTCTTGTAGTCGGTATATTCGTATATTGCCCATCCAATCATTGCGAGCACCGTGTTCCATGCTCCGGCTCCGAGAGTGGTAAAGATAAGAAAGCGCCCTACGTGCATTCCCGACAGACCGGCAGGGATGCTGATGAGCTGTCTTACAGCAGGCACGAGTCGTCCGAAGAAAGTTGAAGTTGCACCGTGTTTTCGGAAGAACTCCTCTGCCGTTTCCACCTTTTGGCGGTCAATCAGACACATGTGGCCTATTCTGCTGTCGGCAAAGCGGTAGATGATAGGTCTGCCGAGCCATTTTGCGAGATAATAGTTTATCAAGGCTCCGAGGTCGGCTCCGATGGTGGCAAACACGATTACCAGTACTATCGACATTCCGCTGTTGGGGTCCATTGCCTTCCATGCTGCCGGCGGCACTACCACTTCGGATGGAAAGGGGATGAATGAGCTTTCTATAGCCATGAATAGAGTTACCACCCAATAGCTCAAATTGTTTAGGATCCAAAGAAAGAGTTCTGCTGAGTTCATAATCTGTTTTACTGTTTTTTTTAATTAATTCGGGTGCAAAGTTACAAAAAAGTTGATAACTGCCTAATAGTAACAAACATTTAATTCTTTTACAACTGACGGAAAACTTCTCCGACTGGTTTTACCGGTGGACTGGAAGCTAAATTCCCGAATCCTTTCACTGCGACTGTATCTTTTGATATATTGTGCTTTGCGGTGAAAGCTTTGTGAAAACTTCAATAATGGTTGCACTAAAGGTGCTTCTATGCTGCACTTTTGGTGCAGCATAGAAGCACCAATGTCAACTGATAGCTTTAGTATTGCCGATATAATAGTAAAAAAAACGGTGTTAAGCCCTCGTTGAAAGTGTGAGGGATAAGGAGCGCCCCCTCATACTATCCCTCACACCTCAGAAGTCCGATAAACAGGGGATTCCAAGGCTTTTGGTGAGGGTGTGAGGGTAAAATTACCAAAAAACTTTTGGTTCTTCTCAAATTATAGTACAAGTTCTTTCTTTTATAGAAAAACGTCATCAGACAAACCCCAGAACTCCATTTTACGTATAGTGATAAATGTCTCCTCAGACCTATATACATAAATGTACTAAAATTTGAGAAGAGCCTAAAATATTCGTTATCTTAATCATTTACTTTAGGATAATTTTCATACCTGTTTGCTCAAGTTCTTTCTTACATAAAATATATTTTCTATCATACATCTGATATCTTACAATTGTATCCCATGGAGTATTCAGGTAATTGCTATCCTTAATAAAAAAGAAGCGCACTTTCCCGTCTATTGAATATTCAAAAATTTCGTCATAATTTCGTGTTGGGAATTTTAAATAAAGAGTATCACCTTTGGAACAATAATTATGTGAGAATCTAAGCCATTCAAGCGACTTTTGTTTACATGTATCAAATTCTGCAATATCGTCATAACCCATATTGGAATTGCAAAAAGAGTCTGAATAGGAATAACATCCAAGATAATTATATCCTGATTTGTTTATAACACATATTGTGGTTCTTCCGTTAAATGC
>DCBP01000079.1:37063-38065 GCA_002314055.1 Prevotella sp. UBA1104 | reverse complement strand
GACTCTTTTTCAAAATGTGTAATTTCTATCAAAGCATCGTGGCCAACATTTTCTGTAATGCTATTAATCATTTCCGTAGCATACTCTATATCATTCTCAAAGAATTTAAGGATTGTTGCATAAGCTTGATTGCAAATCTTTTCATCCTTAGAGATGAATGGAGTAATTGCTATCACACAATCTAATTCTTTCCCCTTTGTAAATTGGTTTACATAATCTTGCAACTCTTTTTGAACATATCCTAAAAGCTGACCATCTGATTTATAAAAAGCGATGGCGTTAGTATCATATGGATTGTTAGGCTCAGTTCTGATACACCCGGTGAAAATTCCCCAAGTACTTGTTTCTGGTTTTATATGGAAATTTATGCCAGACACCTTTATTCTCAAAGTGTCTTTCTCTATGCTTCCCTGCTTTTCATTAATTGGAAGCCAATGTTTTGTTATGTCAAAATTTATATCATTCATATTTGTCTTATTTTTTATTCTTTTTTTTCAACCATGTCATTTCATCGAACCATCCCTTTTTGCGTGCTACTTGATACGCTGTTGAACATCCTTCTTTAAAAGCACCGCGTGTCATGTATTTATGCGATTCTAAGAATACATTTTCACGAGTCCACTTTAGATTATAGTTTTGTGGACGCTTCAACCATGTCGTTTCGTCAATCCAACCATTACTTATGGCTGATTTATATGCGCTTGTTGAACCCCATCTGAATTCGACACGTGAGGAATATTGGCGTGCTTCTTCCATTACAGTCTGTTTGTTTTGCCAGTACCCCATAGGTTTGACATCTGATTCAACCCATTCCATTTCATCTATCCATTTATTTTTTGTTGCCAGAGAATAAGCTCTTGGCGCATTTCTTTTGAATTCCATTTTTGTTGAGTATTTTGCTCCCTCCTCAAATATACGTTCTTTTGTCCAATACCCATTTACTTTTGTTTTAGTCTTTATCCAAGGCATTCTTTTCCATAGATTGTGTTTGGAGGCATAATC
>DCBP01000079.1:33912-36982 GCA_002314055.1 Prevotella sp. UBA1104 | reverse complement strand
AGAAATCAGTTCTCGTTGTATATTTTTTCGATTCTTCTAATACATTCTCTTCATTTTGCCAATAACCTTGTGGAGCTTGATCACGACTCAACCATGTCATTTCATTTTCCCACTTATGCTTCCTTGCAGAAAAATGAGCAGCTGGTGATTTCTGAAAAAATTCATTCCATGTCTTATATTTTTGGGATTCTTCAAACACATGTTCTTTTACATTCCACCAGCGTGGTGGCATGCGCTTACTATAGAACCAAGGAAATGTATTCTTGTTCATCATTTTAAATTTTAAAGCAGCATCATACGCACCAGCAGATTTCGTAAAGAACTCTGTTGGCGTTTTATATTTTTCTGCTTCACGTAATACTGCTTTCTTTGTCCATTTCTTTATTAATGCTCCTAAGGAACCCACATTATCACCTGTTAGATTAATATTATTAATCAATATGTAATGCAAGACATCACGATAATACAATGATTGTAACCGTTCTTCCCTCTGTCTCTCAACAAGAGTAAGCCCATCTAATAAAATTTTATATTTCGGAACTTGTACCCCTTTGTCTTGGAAATATTTATAAACGGCATCATTTGTATGATTTCTATGTTCATTGTCTCTACGCTTAATATCATTGGTTGCGCCAACATAAGCATATTTGTTTTTCTCATCTATATATACATACACTATATGAATAGGACCTCGTGGGTCTCCTTTTGAGACTTTAGGGTCAAACTTTATTTCAGAAAGCCAATTATGTAATCTTGCCGATGCATATGCAGACGGAGATTTACGTTGGAAATCACTCTTATACTGGTATTGTTGAGCTTCAGCAAATACATTTGCCTTTACGTTCCAATACCCTTTCTCTTTTCTATTTGCCTTTAATAACCAATCCATTTCATCCAGCCATCCGTTTCTTTTAGCAGCTATATATGCAAGATAGCAACCTTCACAAAAGTCTTTTCGAGACTTGTAATTATGCGATTCTTTAAATACATTACTTTTGATTTTCCAATAGCCAACAGGTTTACAATTTGCCCTTTTGAGCCATGTCATTTCTTCAAGCCATCCCTTTTCTTTAGCAGAATAGTAAGCTGTTGAGCAACCTTCACGAAATTCTTTAATAGTATTATATTTGTGTGATTCATTAAAAACATTTTCTTTTAATTGCCAAAAGCCGCGTACAACGTACTTTCTTTTCAACCATGTCATTTCCTCTAACCACCCATTTTTTCTTGCAACAGTATATGCAGATGCATTTTTTAGATTAAAGTCATTCGTAGTTGAATACTTTTTTGACTCTTCAAAGACTGCTTCTTTTATCCATTTGACTGGTTTTGCAACAGGGTGTACCAACCAAACCATTTCGTCTAACCATCCATTTATATATGCTACACGAAATGCGCCTGATTTATTTCTCTTAAATTCTGACCTTGAAGAATATTTTTTGCTTTCTTCAAAAACTGTTTCTTTTGTCCACTTCTTTTGCATAAATGATATGATTATTGGTTGATAATACTTGTAATTCAAATGCAAAGGTATAAACATTCCTTTTGTTGCGTAAATAATATCGTGATTATCTTTATAAAAACCTATTATTTGTTTGTTTGGTATGTCTAATAGATATATACCAAACATTCACATAAATGATAAAGTCACGATAATAGTAAAAACAGTGTTCCTTGCTTTGTCCCAAACGGAACGTTAGCAAGAAACGCTGTCAGAGATTAGAATAATTCTCAAGTGTTAGGATTTGGTTAGGCATTATCCATCCAAATTACCTTCCGAGCCTGTGCCACTGCCGCCGCTTCCTCCAGGCGTTGTCGGCGTAGTTGTAGTTGAACCTTTGCCATCCGTTCTTGTCGTTTATGTACTTGTAAAGCACTTGATTGACATTGGAGAAGTCGTAGGCTCGCTTCAGTTTCTGTGCTTGTTGGTAGAGGGCTGTGCCTTTCTCGCCGTTCTTGGTGTTGGGGTGGTTGGTGTTGAGCCATGCGGTGGCGGACGCTTGCTTGGCGGCAAACTTCTCGCGCTGTGCCTTCTGCTTCTCGGTGGCGGGGTCCGTGTAGGGATTGGTGAGCTTGGCGAGGAGGGCGGTGATGACGCTTACGGTGAACTGGAACACGGTTTTGATGGTTTCTTTGTTGGTGTTTTGGGACAATATCAGACTTTGAAAATTTCAATTCTCTGTATGGAAAAGCAGGGGAAAGTGGACTGGTTAAAGTGGGAAAACACCTTGCATCCCACTTCTCTCTCTCAAAAGCCTCCGCAACTGTCTTGGAGTTAATGTAGGTTAATCATAAAAGTAAAGAGAGGGCGGATACAGGCAATAGTTACTCATTGGTAACTATCTCACTATTATGTGCCTTCTTGCAGAAGATTACTGATAGTTGTAACTTTGCAGCGTAAAAACAAAAAAGTTGAACGCATTAATAATACAAAAGCAATGAAAGAAGCAAAGACAATCGTAAAGTTAGAGAATGCTACTGCCGTAGACTTCGGCAAGTTGAATGAACTGAGTGATTATGTTCTTGAACTCGGTCCAGAGGTGAAAATACCGGGAAAGGTGTTTGGCGGAGCTTTAGTTGGCGCAACGGGAGGCGAGTTCTCGTTCCAGTCGTTTGCCCCTGGCACGGAAACAGGTTTCTTGCATACCCACAAGAACCACGAGGAACTCTATTTCTTCCTCAGCGGCAAGGGCGAATATCAGGTAGACGGCAAGGTGTTCCCAGTAGGCGAGGGCAGCGTGGTGAGAGTGGCTCCAGCAGCAAAGCGCTCGGTAAGAAATAACGGCACGGAGCCTTTGGTAATGCTCTGCGTGCAGTATCGTGGCAACACGTTTACGGCAGATGATGCTGCTGACGGAGTGATACTTAACGAAAAAGTAGAATGGTAATTCGAATTTAGAGTTAAGAATGTAGAGTTAAGAGTTATTCTCGCTTCGCTGCGATTTAGAGTTTTTGAATTTAGAGTTTTTTGAATTTAGAGCTTTTGAATTTAAAGTTTTTGAATTTAGAGTTTTTGAATTTAGAGCTTTTGCCTAACCACGAAACTTTAATTCTTAATTGATTAATTCTT
>DCBP01000079.1:0-33756 GCA_002314055.1 Prevotella sp. UBA1104 | reverse complement strand
CAACTCTTAATTCTACATTCTACATTCTAAACTCGAATTACGCTTTCTTCTTCAGCGGGTTAAACAAGTCGAACGAAGCGTCCCAGTCCTTCCAAACCGGTTCGCGTCCCAGTTCGCGCAGCCGTTGGTTTATAACCTTAGCCGTGCGCTCGTCGCTCACGGTAAACTGCTCCAGAGCCTGCGGATAAGTGTGGTAACCGCCTGGATTCACCTTCGATTCAGCCGACATCGTAGTAACACCGAGCGTAGCCATATTGTCGCGTATAAAAGCCGGCTCACGGGTAGAGTAGGAGATGTCCACGTCGTGATCGAAGATACGCATGGCAAACGTAGCTTGAGCCAGTTCGCGGTCGGTCATGAAGCAGTTAGGCTGAAATCCCTCGTTCTGTGCCGGGCGCATACGCGGAAAGTTCACGCTGTATTTCGTTCGCCAGTAATGCTTCTGCAGATACCTCAGATGATAAGCCATCATAACGACATCCGTGCGCCATTCCTTCTCCAGTCCAATCAATACACCCATACCGATAGAGTGGACGCCAGCCTGTCCCATTCGGTCGAAGCCGTTGCATCGCCATTCAAAGCGGCTCTTCATTCCGCGAGGGTGATAGAGTTTGTAGTGGTCGCGGTTGTAAGTCTCCTGAAAGCAAATCACGCCGTTCATGCCATGCTCGGCAAGCGTGTGGTAATCCTCGGTAGAGAGCGGCATTACCTCAATCTTGATATTAGAGAAATACTTCTTGGCAATGTCAATCGCCTTGGCGAGATACGGAGTGCCAGCCTTTGCCGGATTCTCTCCCGTAACGAGTAGGATATTCTCGAAAGGAGCCAGCTGCTTTATCGCCTTATACTCATTCTCAATCTGCTCTGGAGTCAGGATAGTGCGTGCCATAGGGTTTTCGCGGTGGAAACCGCAGTACACACAGGAGTTAGAACACGAGTTAGTAATATAAAGAGGAATGAACATCGACATCGTCTTGCCGAATCGTTCCTCGGTGTATCGCCTTGAAAGGCGAGCCATCTCCTCGAGATAAGGTTCGGCAGCCGGTGAGAGCATCGCCATAAAATCGTTCACGTCGCAGTGGCTCTTGCCCAGAGCGCGCCTCACGTCGGTGGCAGTCATGCTCGCGATACGCTCCGTGGTCTCCTGCCAACTTATTTTTTCCAATTCTTCGCTAAACATAATTTTCCTTTTTATTTATTCCTGGAGCATGGCTTATAGGCATACTCCTTAATATCAGTTATCGATGGTTCTTTGCCGCAGAGGGCGCAGTCTGTGTCTCTTCCCATATCGAATCGCCTCCATTCCATCGTCAGCGCATCGAGCGTGAGCAGAGCGTCGGTGAGCGACTTGCCAACGGCAGTGAGGCATTTTATAGCCTCCGTAGCCTGCACCGTACCGATTATGCCGGCCATCGGACCGAGCACTCCCACCATGGAGCAAGTCTCAACGTCGGCCATTGCCGGTGGTTCCGGAAACAGACAGCGATAGCATGCCGTGCCCGGCATGTGGGTCATCACCTGTCCGGCGAACCTGTTAATTCCGCCTATTGTAAAACCCTTGCCGAGCATCACGCAGGCATCGTTCACGAGATATTTCGACGAAAAATTGTCGGTGCCCTCAACAACAAAGTCGTATGGCTTAATCAGTTCCAGTGCATTCTGCTCGTTGAGAAACGTCTCGTGTACAGTAACCTTCACATCAGGGTTCATCGCCCTGAGCCTTTCGGCAGCAGCTTCCGTCTTCAGCCGTCCTTTGTCATCGTCGGTGTATAGAATCTGTCGCTGCAGATTAGTAACCGACACGAAGTCGCCGTCGACCAAACCGATGTGTCCCACGCCGGCAGCGGCAAGATACATGGCAGCCGGCGAACCCAGTCCGCCAACGCCCACGATGAGCACCTTCGACTGTAGCAACTGCAGCTGTGCCTTGCGCCCGAAACCGTCAAGAATGATATGGCGGTCGTATCGCCGCCTTTGTTCAGAAGAAAGTTCCATTACTTCTTGAATTTCCTAAGGTCGTGAGTAAGACGGGCGGCACAGAAGTCCGGACCGCACATCGTGCAGTATTCGCCGTCGGTGTGACCAGCCTCCTCAAAATATTTCAGTGCAAGCTCCGGGTCGAGCGAGAGATGGAACTGGTCTCTCCAGCGGAATTCGAAGCGCGCCTTCGACAGAGCGTTGTCTCTCACCATAGCCCCGGGATGCCCCTTTGCGAGGTCGGCGGCATGGGCAGCAATCTTGTAGGTAACCACCCCCGTGCGCACATCCTCCTTGTTAGGCAGGGCGAGATGTTCCTTCGGGGTTACGTAGCAGAGCATAGCCGTGCCGAGCCATGCTATCTGTGCTCCGCCGATGGCAGAAGTGATATGGTCGTAGCCGGGGGCGATGTCGGTAACGAGCGGACCGAGGGTGTAGAATGGAGCCTCGTGACAGTGGTCGAGCTGTCGCTCCATATTCTCCTTAATCTTCTGCAACGGCACATGACCCGGACCCTCGATAAATGCCTGTACGTTTTTGTCCCAGGCACGTGTTACGAGTTCACCCATCGTGTCGAGTTCGGCAAACTGAGCCGCATCATTGGCGTCGGCAATACAGCCGGGGCGCAGTCCGTCGCCAAGCGAGAGTGCAACATCGTATTTAGCCACGATGTCGCAGATGTCGTCGAAATGCTCATACAGGAAACTCTCCCTATCCTTCAGCAAGCACCATTTACTCATGATGCTGCCTCCACGACTCACGATGCCGCAAAGACGGCTGTCGGCAAGATGCACGTTGTGCCGGCGTATTCCGGCATGGATGGTGAAATAGTCCACGCCCTGTTCGCATTGCTCGATAAGCGTGTCGCGATACACCTCCCACGAGAGGTCTTCCACCTTGCCGTTTACCTTCTCCAGTGCCTGATAGATAGGCACTGTGCCCACCGGAACAGGACAGTTGCGCAATATCCATTCACGTGTTTCGTGAATGTTGTTTCCCGTAGAAAGGTCCATCAGCGTGTCGCCTCCCCATTTGCACGACCATACCGCCTTGTCCACCTCTTCCTCGATGCTCGAAGTAGTGGCAGAGTTGCCGATGTTGGTGTTAATCTTCACGAGGAAATTCCTGCCGATAATCATCGGCTCACTCTCCGGATGATTCCTGTTGGCAGGCAGCACGGCACGTCCGCGTGCAATCTCGTCGCGCACGAACTCAGGTGTGATATGAGTCTTGATGCCCAGTTCCTCACAGTTCATGTTCTCGCGGATAGCCACATATTCCATCTCTGGGGTGATGATTCCCGCCTTAGCGTAAGCCATCTGCGTTATGCCGCCCTTACACTGCGGACGGTTCTCAATCCACGGCAGGCGCAGCTTCGGCAGTCCGCGGTGGAGATCCACCTTATAGTTAGGGTCAGTATACGGTCCGCTGGTGTCGTAGATATATACAGGGGCATTTGGAGTCATGTGGGGAATACCGTTCTCATCCTTCGTAACGGTAGGAGTGAGGTTCACCTTTGTCATTCCGACTCTTATCTCCGGAAAAATCTTTCCCGCCATGTAAGCCTTCTCTCTCTTGGCGTATGCTTTATTGTCGTTTGGCATTATATTATTTGTTATATGTTTATACCTATTTAGAAATACTTACGACAGGAATGCCGTAAGAGGTGAACTCGCTTCGGCTGCGTCGCACACAGCACCCAGACCAGCCTCGTAAGCCCGTCTGCCACATACCACAGCCTCCTTAAATGCCGTAGCCATCTCCACAGGATTTCCAGCCACAGCGATAGCCGTGTTCACCAGACAAGCGTCGGCTCCCATTTCCATTGCCTCGGCAGCATGGCTCGGAGCACCGATGCCGGCATCCACTACTACAGGCACCGTGGCCTGTTCGATGATAATCTGCAGAAAGTCCTTCATTCTCAGTCCCTTGTTCGTTCCGATAGGAGCAGCCAGAGGCATCACCGTGGCAGCGCCAGCCTCCTCAAGATGCTTGCATAGGGTAGGGTCGGCCTGACAGTAAGGCAAAACTACGAAGCCCATTTCAACAAGCTTCTCCGTAGCCTTCAGTGTTTCAATAGAGTCTGGCAGCAGATACCTCGGGTCTGGGTGGATTTCCAGTTTCAGCCAGTTGGTGCCGAAAGCCTCGCGCGACATCTGTGCGGCGAAGATAGCCTCCTCGGCATTGCGCACTCCGCTGGTGTTAGGCAGCAGTTGGATGTTAGGGTTCTGCACGATGTGGGTCAAAAGGTCGTCGTGCTCATCATTCAGTTCTATGCGCTTCATGGCCACTGTAACCATTTCCGTTTCCGAAGCCTTTATCGCTTCAGCCATGAGCGTGTTGTTGTTAAACTTTCCTGTTCCCAAAAACAGTCGGGAATTGAATTCCCGTCCTGCGATGACAAGTTTTTCCATAGTTCTCTTTATTTGTAATTGAAATTATATTTGTTCCGTTTTGTTGTTCATAGAGTTAAAACATCCTTGATGTCATTATCCGCCGCACACTGCCTTGATGATGACGATACTGTCGCCCTCGCAGAGTTCCGCCTGCTGCCATCCGGAGCGCGGAACCATGCGGTTGTTCACTGCCACGGCGATACCCTTTTCGGGTAGCGACAGCTCTTCGGCAAGTTTCTTCAGAGACGTAGCCTTCACTTCTGTCTCTTTGTCGTTGATTTTTAATTTCATAATTCTGCCATTTTAATGTTGTAATAAAAAAATGTCAACATCAACGGAGGCACATTGTGAAAATCCGTACGCTTCTCCAGTATAACGAGAAACAAACAAAAAAGCTCCCGATTCCATGAACTTTTGGTTTATACCAAATGGAATAGGGAGCTTCAGCTAAACAATGAAGTTATATCATTTTCCCTTCGTCGGCATTACCCGCATCAGGTTCTATGGGTATAATCTCAGCTGAATCACTCAGCACCCCGTGATAGTTCTATGGGTGCAAAGGAACAAATAAATTTTCAATCCCGCAAATTTTTTTGCTTCTTTATAACTTGTCATCATTTTCTGAACTAAATCCGAAAGTCCTGTAGTATAGATGTATGAAATAGAAACAGCAACCTTCTATGGCAGTGCAGAGCGCAGAGCGTCAAGATAATCATCCACATTACTGTCGGTCATTCTCTTCCAGACATCGCCGAGGATAGCAACACCGCCAAAGCCATATTCCTTCACTTTAGGAATATTCTGCAATGTAACGCCTCCCAAGGCAATTACCTTGCTTGTTATAATCCCGCAGTCTTTTGCCGATAAGAGCTGCTGGGCGGTGAAAGCCGACAAGTATCCCTGCTTCGACACACTGTCGAATATCGGACTAAGCGTCATGTAATCGCACGACGCCCCATATTTTGTTATTTCTTCCAGACTATGACACGAGCGAGACACCGTACCGCTGTGTCCCTCTGGGGGCAGAGGATTCCTACCGTTAAGATGTACACCTTTAAGAGAATACATACTGCAAAGTTCAAAATGATCATGCACGACAATTCTCGACAGCCATCGTGGATTAATACCGTCGAGCAGTCTTTGGCAGTCGGCAACCTCCGAACCGGGTTTCCGCAAGTGCAGAATGTCCAGTCCGTGTTCAAAGAGCCTGTTGATAAATGCAGCCTCTACGCTGATAAAATCAGGAGACGTTATAACAATCCATTTCATGACAGCGATACTATATCAGGAGCAACCAACTCTTTGAACTTTTCCATTTCTTCGATAGGGTCATCAGCATTCAGTATAGCTCCGCTCACGGCAATCCCACTGATACCCGTATCCATTATTTCATGCACATCCGACGGCAATATGCCACCTATGGCAACAATCGGCAAGGTGATACCCCTCTGTCGCATATTCTTTATTATGTCCCTGTAGCCTTCAATGCCGAGCATTGGCGAGAGGTTTTTCTTCGTGGTAGTAAACCGGAACGGTCCGCATCCGATATAGTCGGCACCGGCAAGATACAGCCGCTCCACATCTTCTATTGTATTTGCCGTTCCGCCTATTATATATTTACTGCCGAGAATTCTGCGTGCTTCATCAATCGGCATGTCGTTCTTTCCGAGATGCACACCGTCGGCACCGACAGTCTTTACCAGTTCCACTCTATCGTCTATGATAAACGTGGCGTTGTATTCCGAGCACATCTCTCTTACCTTTCTCGCCGTAGCGACGAACTCCTCTTCTTCAGCATCTTTCATGCGGAGCTGTACCCACCGGCAACCGCCTTTCAGTGCAAGACTGATACCCTCTGCATAAGAATGTCTGTCGTTGCAGTGGCTTATAAACTGCAACGATACTCCGTCGAGAGACTTCACAGCATGACTGTCGTCGGCACTTCTGAACAAAAAACTATGACAAACCGGTCCGTGTCCTGCTCCTTGGTTTATATCCTTTCCGTTGCGGATAGCCCCGTGCAGATATTCCACGGCATGCCTTACAGCATCAGACAGCGTTTCGCCTCGTGCAAGCATGGCTGTTATTGCCGATGACAGAGTGCAGCCAGTGCCATGGGTGTTGCGGGTATCCAGCGTACTGTTATGGTAAGTGGCAACCAGTTTCCCTGAAACATAAAGACGGTCTGTCTTCTCCTTCCCTTCAAGGTGTCCGCCTTTTATAAGTACAGCCTTGCAGCCGAGCCTACTGATAACCATTGCCGCGCGGTCAGCATCATCAGCGTTGCTTATCTTTATCCCCGACAGCCATTCAGCTTCAGGAATATTTGGAGTAACCAATGTTGCCATAGGCAGCAGACAGCCGACAAGTTCTGTAATCGCTTCCTTGTCAATAAGTGCATGTCCGCTTGTAGAAACCATAACAGGATCCACTATAACGTTATTGGGCTTGTATCTTCTGATGCCGTTAGCCACAGCTTTGATGACTCCTGCATTCCCAAGCATACCGATTTTAACGGCATCAACAACGATATCTTCAAAAACGGCATTCATCTGGCTTTCCACCGCTTCGGCTCTTATAGGCTCCACGGCATAAACGCCTCGGGTGTTTTGCGACGTTACAGATGTAATGACAGATGCTGCATACACGCCGAGTGCAGTCATTGTCTTTATGTCGGCCTGAACACCTGCACCTCCACAGCTGTCAGACCCCGCTATTGTAAGGGCTGTAATATATCTCATGTCTTTATTCGTATAGTGCAAAGGTAAGCTTTTTTTCTTAATTCCGCTAAAAAGTTTTTTCGGTCATTTTACCCTCACACCCTCACCAATAGCCTTGAAAGTCCCTGTTTATCGGACTTCTGAGGTGTGAGGGATAGTGTGAGGGGTCGATGCTTACCCCTCACACTTTATTGTGGGGGATTATTATTCAGGCAGCCAAAGCTGTCTTTTGGTATCGGTATTTCTATGCTGCACCAAAAGTGCAGAATAGAAGCACCTTTGGTGCCACTATTATTTATGCGTGTTATATTGAAGATCTTGCCTCTGTTGTCGTTAAAATAGGATTATGCATTAAGTGTTGCAGACATTTTCTTTGTTTTTTATTCAAAAATATCGGATTATCAAAAAAAAATCTTATTTTTGTATCCATAAAAAGAAGAAAAATGGCAAAGAAAAAATCAAAAGGAAAACAGCAGAAACAGACGTTCCTGTCGCCGGAGCGGTTTATAAAGGAGAGAATGCGTTCGGTAGAGATAGGCGACTGTTATGTTGATGATAATATCTTTAAAGTAGGTTGCGGTAATGTGCTTGTATCAAGAAAACATACAGGCGGCAACATCAGCTTCGGGGTATTTCTTGTAGATACGTGGTGCTTGGGAGTGAAGAAAAGCTCTTATAGACTTCGTGTTGACGAGGATGAGTTTGATGGTATAGTTGAAAATTGCATGAACTCCGGTATGAGGAAAGCATCATACGACGAGGTTCATAATATTGTATATGGAGCAATAGCTTATGCCGAAGAGGCAGGAATCCAACCATGCAAGGAGTTCTCATTGGGGCAGTATTTTCTTGAAGAAGATACGGAGGATGTGCCGCTTATTGAATATGAGTTCGGTAAGGACGGAGAGCATTATCTCGTGGCAAACAATTCTTTTGAGGCAAACAGGTATTTACCGGTGCTCGAAAAGAATCTCGGAAATAATTTCGATTGGATAATCATGGACGACATGGACGATGATGATGACGATTATGATGACGATGATGATTACGATGATGATTACGACGAGGATTACGACGAGGATTACGATGCCGCTTATGATGATGCCGTCGGGGATGATTACGACGAGGAAGAGCTTGATGATTTTTATGTGTATAATGGATTCCCGTATACCTATCATAATGATAATCTGCCTACAGAGATCAAGCTTGAAAATAAAGGCTTGTTCAGCACTCTTTCATTGAAAAAGAACAGAATAGCCTTGTCTGAAGAGGATAGCGACAGAATATTGGCAATGCCGCACGACAGTCTGAAGCGTGACTTGGAGAAGATTATACTTTACGGACTGCGTGTGATGAGGGATGATAGTGATTCTGTAAGGACATACAATTCGTATGCACGTGCTGTGGCACATGCCGTATTGCTGCTTTCTGAAGTTGGCGACAGCGAGACAAGTCTTGATGCCGTGCTCGAGACGCTTAAAATAGATTTAGGGACCTATGATGATATTTATGGCGACGGAGACGGTTGCTATTTGTTCCCCACATTGATAAAACTTGGCAAGGATGCACTGCCTAAACTCGAGACGTTCCTGTATGGAAAAGGATTCTTCGTCTCAAAGAAGTCGAATGTTATGGAGGCAATGGTGAATATTGCTTGCAGATGGGAAGACAAAAAGCCGGAGGTTATGGAGATTCTGAAGAAGTTCCTTGCAAAGGCGCTGAGCGATGGGGACAAGTCGATGATAACGAACTACGGACTTAATGGTATGCTTGTTTGGGCTTTGTGCGACTTGCGTGCCAGTCAGCTTATGCCTATGATAGAACGTTTGTATAAGGAGAATCTTATAGACAAGAGGATTAGTGACTCTTTGGAAAGTGTGAGGAGAGATATATGTAGAGGTGAAAAATATGATAATCTGTATGAACTCGGTCTGAGGGATTGTTATGCCTACGCAATACGTATGTTCGGGAAGTAAATGCTTTAAATAAGGAGAAAGAGCTTATGTGGCAGTATATAGCGGTATTTATAATATTGATACTGTCGGTATTGTACGTTATAATGAAATTTCGCCGGTCGTTGAAAGAAAAGTCAACGGCTGGCGGAAGTCCATTGTGTGCCGGCTGTTCCGGTTGCGCTTTATATGAAATGAGAAAATGTAGCGGAAAAGTGGAGCAGAATGAATGCAGAACAAAGAAAAAAGAAGAAAAAGTAGAAAAAAAAGAATAAAGCAAATATTTTTCTCCAAAAATTTTGAGGTTTAAAATAAAATCACTACCTTTGCACTCGCAATTACGAAATGGTACCTTGGCCGATCGGTTAGGTAACGGTCTGCAAAACCGTGTAGAGCAGTTCGACTCTGCTAGGTACCTCCAGAAAAGCCTCAAAGTCTACCGATTTTGAGGCTTGTTTTCTATAATGAAAGTATTTATTCGTTGTAGATAATTTAATAGGTCGTAGGAATATAAGATTTTTGATATAGACATTTAGCGTATTAGTAAGGATTATAGTTTGACATGAATGCCCCTCTGTCTTGCAAAAGATAGAGGGGCATTCGCTTGAATATCGGTTTGCTTGTTATAACACAAGCGTGATTCTTGATTAGTTATTCTCTGGGCGCAACTGTCTTACGGTTACTCCAGTACGCCACATTTCGCTTTCGCGCATAGCCTTCAGCTCGGCATTCAGCTTCTCGCGATAGTCTGGCTTAGAATTACTGTCGATAGAAATCTGTGCCTCATTACCGGTCTTAACCGAAAGGTATAGCCATTCCATAACTGGCTTGATGGCTTCGCGGAAACGTGGAGCCCAGTCGAGCGCACCGCGCTGTGCAGTTGTAGAGCAGTTGGCATACATCCAGTCCATTCCTTTCTCGCCGAACAAAGGCATAAGGCTCTGGGTCAGCTCTTCGATAGTCTCGTTGAAAGCCTCTGATGGAGAGTGTCCGTGTTCGCGGAGAACCTCATACTGTGCCTCGAACAAGCCCTCGATAGCACCCATCAGCGAACCGCGCTCACCGGTAAGGTCGGATGTTGCCTCGCGCTGGAATGTTGTCTTGAACAGATATCCGGCTCCGATACCGATACCGAAGGCGATAGTCTTGTCTTCTGCATTGCCGGAAGCATCCTGATAAACGGCGTATGAGCAGTTAAGTCCTCTGCCTTCGCAGAACATTGTGCGCAGAGAAGTTCCCGAACCCTTAGGCGCAACCATGATAACGTCTACGTCCTCTGGTGGGACAACACCGGTACGGTCGTTCCAGTTGATGGCAAAACCATGTGAATAGTACAGTGTCTTACCCTTTGTGAGGTATTTCTTAATCTTAGGCCATACCTGAATCTGACCGGCATCTGAGAGCAACATGCAGATGATAGTCCCCTTCTCGGCAGCCTCCTCGATAGAGAACAGGGTCTTGCCCGGTACCCATCCGTCGGCAACGGCCTTGTCGTATGTCTTTCCTTCGCGCTGACCAACAATTACATTGAAACCATTATCGCGCAGATTGCATGCCTGACCAGGACCTTGGATGCCGTAGCCCAATACTGCAATCGTTTCATTCTTCAAAACTTCACGTGCTTTCTCTAAAGAAAATTCCTTGCTGGTGACAACTGTCTCGATAACGCCACCGAAATTCATTTCTGCCATAATCGTAATGTTTTAGTTCTTATGCCTTTTATATAGGCATGTATATGTTATTAATTTATGTTTGTTATTATTGTGGGCGCAAAGGTATGAATTTAAAACTAAATAACCAAATTTTATTTCAATCTTTTATGAATTTAACCATACTTCTCACTACTTCCACGTCGTTTGCCTCACTGTTTGTCTTCGTTATTCTGATATGGAAAGTATTGTCGTCCACTTCTTCTTTATAGAAACTAAGCTTGTCGCCATAGTAGCTTTCAGCCACATAGGCAATATCGAAGCGCTTGACTCTATGTGTCTTATACCAATCGAGAGTAAAGAGATCGAGCACATGCTCAATATACTTCACGCTGTTGATGTGTCCGTTTACGTCGACATCGCTGTAATTGGTGTCTATAGTCCGCACAAGTTGAGCTTCCTTGCTCATCTTCACCCTTGACAGTGGAGCGATAGGGCATTCTTTATCCTTGTCGATATATTGCTCAATCTCACCATTGCGAATTTCCATAATGTTTTGCGGTTGCCTCGTGCAGGTGTCAATCATCGCCCAGATGCTTCTTCCGTATCCGTATACTATTTTGTCGTCGGGGCTTGAGATGCGGAAATCCCTGTTCGTGAAGTATCTCATGGCACTTTCCACCCATGTTTCGACATCGAATTTATCATAAGCCATAGGCATGTCGTCCATCTCTATGGCAAGTCGGGAGAGTACCCACGTCTTGTGGATTGGATTTAGATAGTTCATGCCGAAGTCGCGGTCGTTAGAGTGGAAGTCTGCGGCATTCAGCAAGTGGTTTCCAAGGTGTCCGATAAACAGTCGCTTTGAGAAATCGCAGTGGAATGGTTCTGCGAGGAATCCGTATCTTCCTATTTTATCCAATGTTTTCATCTGTTTTATTGGTTTTTCGTTTTTCCTGAAGTTCGAGGAAGTCGCTGACTTCTTCCACAGGGTTTCTTGTTATGGCGATACGTCCGCTTCTTGTATATTGAAGTACGCAGTTGTATTTTTGCAGTTCATGATACAGTCCGGTAATTTCCTCCGTCCTTCCGTTCTGCATTGCCGCACAGAAAGTGGGATTTACTTCCACGATGTGAGCATCAGCATGCCGTATGATTCTTGAGATTTCCGGGTTGTCCATAATTATCTGCGTAGAGAGCTTGAACAGTCCGACTTCTCTTATAAAGAGTTGATCGTCGGTATAGTAATCAGCCTTTATGACATCAATTTTCTTTTCAATCTGTTTTGTTACAAGCAGAATCTGCTCCTCGTCGCTCCATACGGTAATTGTATATTTGTGTACACCTTTGATGCTCGACGCTGATACGTTGAGGCTTTCGATATTAATCTGTCTTCTTGTGAACACTGCCGTTATCTGGTTAAGCAGACCGGCTATATTCTCGGAGTATACCAATAAGGTATATAGTTTTCTTTCTTTTCCTTCCATACACGTCAAATGTTAATTTCCAATAGCATCTCGTCAACAGATTTTCCCGGTGGAGTCATAGGCAGCACGTTGTCTTCCTCTTTGATGGCACACTCCATTATGAACGGTCCGTCGGTTGAAAGCATTCTCTGGATATTTTCCTTCAGCTCATCCCTTGTAACAGACAGGGCATACGGGATGCCGTAAGCTTCACTAATTGATTTATATTGCGGGTTCATCATCTTTGTGAACGATTTCCTGCCGCCAAAGAACATGTCCTGCCATTGTCTGACGTTGCCGAGATAATTGTTGTTCATCAGAATGATCTTTACCGGTGCCTGTTGTTCCATTATCGTGCCCAGTTCCTGGATGCTCATCTGAAAGCCTCCGTCACCGGTAAACAGGCATACTGTCCGTTTCGGTGCACCGAATGTTGCCCCGACGGCAGCAGGCAGTCCGAAGCCCATAGTGCCGAGACCGCCACTTGTTGCAATAGACAGCTTCTTGTTGTATTTGAAGTATCTTGCCGAGAACATCTGGTTTTGTCCCACATCGTTAACGAGAACTGCGTCGCCTTTAGTAGCCTCAGCCACGGCATTTACCACTTCGCCCATCAGCAACATTCCGCTTTTAGGGTGGATGGCGGGTTCGATAACTTTGTCGTATTCCATCTTGTAAAGAGGCTTAAAGCTGTCTCGCCATTCCCGATGCACATTTTTCTTCAGCAACTTTGTGATTGCCGGCAAAGACTCCTTGCAGTCGGCAACGACAGCCACTGTGGTCTTTATGTTTTTGTCTATTTCCGATTCATCGATGTCAAGATGGATAATCTTAGCTTGTTTGGCATACGTGTCAATGTTGCAAGTAACACGGTCGCTAAATCTCATTCCTATAGCAATCAGCACATCACATTCCTGCTCCTTTATATTTGGGGCATAATTGCCGTGCATTCCGAGCATTCCCATATTAAGAGGGTGGTTAGACGGGAGTGCCGACAATCCCAACAGGGTTCTTGCTGCAGGGATATCCGCCTTTTCAAGAAAATCAATGAGCTCATCTTGTGCATTGCCGATTTCTACACCATGTCCAACGAGTGCCAATGGCTTCTTCGCATTATTTATAATGTCGGCAGCCTCCTTTACTTTATTCATGTCAAGTTCTGGATAGGCATCGTAACTTCTTATGAAGTTGATGTGTTGAGGCTCGTAGTCGGTTTTGCTAACTTGTGCGTTTTTGGGGAAATCCAACACAACAGGTCCTGGTCTTCCAGACTTAGCGATATAGAATGCACGGCTTACTGCCCATGCTATATCTTCGGCTTTGCGAATCTGGTAGCTCCATTTGCTTATTGGCTGTGCCAAACCTACGAGGTCTACTTCCTGAAATGCATCAGTACCAAGGGCATCGACACCAACCTGACCGGCTATGACCACAAGTGGGGTAGAGTCCATCATTGCGTCAGCAACACCGGTAAGAGTGTTTGTAGCTCCCGGTCCGCTCGTTACAAGGCATACTCCAACTTTCCCGCTGACCCTTGAGTAGCCTTCGGCAGCATGGATGGCAGCCTGTTCGTGGCGAACAAGTATATGGTTGAATGTTTTGTTGTCGCCTCTTGTATAGTCGTAAAGTTTGTCGTATACAGGCATTATCGCTCCGCCAGGGTAACCGAAGATTGTATCAACCCCTTCGGCGGCAAGTGAGCGCATAAGTGCCTCTGCACCTGTTATATTGTTGTTTGTCATCTTTTTCCTTTCTTCTATTCAATAACCCTTATGCCTTTTCTATTCAATAACCCTTACGCCGCCTTTGTCGGCAGAACTTACACTCTGTGCGTATGCCCTCAGCGCCTTGCTGACGGTGCGCTGCCTTGTCATTGGTCTCTGTTCCCTGTTGGCGAGTTCCTCTTCAGACAGCTTAACGTTAATGCTTCTATTAGGGATGTCAATCTCGATGATGTCGCCGTCAACGATTTTTCCGATGTTTCCGCCTGCAGCAGCTTCCGGCGAGATATGTCCGATACTAAGTCCTGAAGTACCTCCGCTGAATCTTCCGTCTGTGATAAGTGCACATTCCTTACCCATGTGCATGCTCTTGATATAAGAAGTAGGGTAGAGCATTTCCTGCATACCCGGTCCGCCTTTTGGTCCCTCGTGGGTGATGACCACACAGTCGCCCTTCTTTACCTTTCCACCAAGAATTCCTTCGCAGGCATCTTCTTGAGAGTCGAACACTTTTGCCGGTCCCTCGAAATGCCAGAGTTCGCTGTCAACTCCAGCTGTTTTCACCACGCATCCGTCTTGGGCAATGTTTCCGAACAAAACGGCAAGTCCGCCGTCCTTTGTGTAGGCATGTTCCAAGTCGCGGATGCATCCTGCTGAACGATCGGTATCAAGAGACTCCCATTGTTCGTCTTGCGACCCCATCTTGGTTGAGAATCTTCTTCCTGGTGCGCTCTTATATATTCTTTCAGCTTCAGGGTCAATATCATTTCCCGTTATATCGTATTTTTTTAGTTGTTCGCCTATAGTCTTTCCATCCACTCGCTTTGCATCCTCGTGTATCAGTCCTCCTTTAGCCAGTTCATTCATTATTCCAAAGATACCTCCAGCTCTGTTACATTCCTGCACACTGTATTTTTGTGTGTTTGGCGACAGTTTGCAGAGGCAAGGCACTTTTCTGCTCAGCGAGTCGATATCCTTCATTGTGAAGTCTGTCTCTGCCTCTTGAGCAACGGCGAGCAAATGTAGGACGGTGTTGGTACTTCCTCCCATGGCAATATCCAGAGTCATGGCATTTAGAAAAGCGTCTCTCGTTGCGATGTTTCTTGGAAGTACACTCTCGTCGCCATCCTCGTAATAGCGAAGGGCATTCGTTACTATTTGTCTTGCGGCATCCTTAAACAGTTGTATTCTGTTTTTGTGGGTAGCAAGAATGGTTCCATTGCCCGGCAGGCTCATACCGATAGCCTCGGTAAGCGAGTTCATTGAGTTTGCCGTGAACATTCCGGAGCAGCTACCGCATCCAGGACATGCGCAGCTTTCAATCTCCTTTAGTTCTTCGTCGCTGATGCTCTTGTCGGCACCTTTAACCATAGCCGTGATAAGGTCGGCATTCTCGCCTCTCCATTTACCGGCTTCCATCGGTCCGCCGCTACAGAAAACTGTAGGGATATTAAGTCTCATTGCCGCCATCAGCATTCCAGGTGTAACCTTGTCGCAGTTGGATATGCAGATCATGGCGTCAGCCTTGTGTGCATTGACCATATATTCTACAGAGTCAGCGATAATGTCTCTTGACGGTAGAGAATAAAGCATACCGTCGTGCCCCATGGCGATACCGTCGTCAATGGCTATGGTATTGAATTCGGCAGCATAGCAGCCCATCTTTTCAATTTCTTCTCTGACCACTTGTCCTATTTCGTGCAAGTGTGTATGTCCTGGCACAAACTGGGTGAATGAGTTTACAATAGCGATGATTGGTTTACCGAACTGTTCGTGTTTCATTCCTGTTGCAACCCATAAGGCTCTGGCTCCAGCCATACGTCTTCCCTCTGTGCATACTGCACTCCTCAGCTTATGTTTCATCTTGTTTCTTTTATTAAGTTATGCAAGTATATCTTGCCTTTATACCTATTATTATATATTGCCATTCTTTGCTTTAGTGCAGCAAATGGCATATTTTCTTTTGAAATGGTGTACAAAGGTACATGTTTTTCTGTAAAGAGAAACAATTTGATATGTTTATTTTCAATAATACTGATAACTTAAAGAAAAATGTGTTAAATATCTTCTAAATTGAAAGATAAATAACACATTTTGTATATTAGTGTGCAATTATTTTCTTTGTATTTTCATGCCATGATTACTTACAAAGTCAGTTTTCCGTTGTTATTGAATATTTCCTCTTCATCGCTCATGTGGTAGATAACATGTTCGATTTTTGTCAAATCGTGTTTTATCTTGTATAGTTCTTCGACATTGTGTTCTTTTTTGTCAGACAGAAGATTCAGGATTTCCTGTCTTATGACCTTCAATTCTTCTTTGTCTTCTTTGGTCATTTTCCTGTTGTCAATGCATACATCGCATTGGTTGCAGTTGCTGGATTTGTTTTCGCCAAAGTATCTAAGCAGTTGTCTGCTTCGGCACATGTAATTGTTTTCGGCATATTTGTTAATGGCCTCGATGCGGCATTTGAAGAGTTCTTTACGTATGTCATAGACCTCCTTTGATATAATTATCTCTTTGGTATCTACTCTGTTTTGTGTATATTTTATTCTTGGAACGTTCTTCTCTGGTATGAAGCTGACGAGCCTTTTCTTGTCCAGTTCTTTCAGAATACAATATACTTCATTCTTGTCAATACCAGCCTTTTGCGCGATAAGTCCTTCGTCGATAATAGCATAGCTTGAGAACAATCCGCTATAACATCTTAGAGTAGCGATAATAACCGAGTTTTGCTCCTTGCTAAGTTCGTTAAGTTTATATAGTTCGTCTCTTTCCACGAGAAACATCAGTCTGGTCCTTTCATTTCCGTTGCTGTCGTATTCTATGTATCCGGCTTTTTCAAGAATTTTCAGAGCCGCCTCAAGTCTTATAGGGAAATGCTTAAAGTTATTGCAGAATTTTCCTATATTAAATTCAAATGTGTGTCCGTATCCACTGCCAACACCAATTTGGAAGAAGTAGGCGAGATGCTCATACACCTTTTTAATATAATCCTTGTCGGGGAAGTTGTCTGAGATTCTTTTTGAGAGAGTTATTTTATCATGGTTGTTGTAAAGTAAAACGGCGTATGCCTTTTTCCCGTCGCGTCCGCCACGTCCAGCTTCCTGGAAGTAAGCTTCAATAGAGTCAGGGCAGTCGATATGGATAACGAGTCTTACATCCGGTTTGTCGATACCCATTCCGAATGCGTTTGTTGCCACCATGACCCTTACTTTGTCCTCTTGCCACATCGTCTGTCGCTCGTCTCTTGTAGAGTGTTCAAGTCCGGCATGGTAGTAAGTGGCGCTAATTCCGCTTTTTTCAAGAAATTCGGCTACATCCTTAGTCTTTTGTCTGCTGTACACATAGACTATTGCGCTTCCGTTGACAGAATTCAGGATGTGCAGCATTTCCTCATTTTTGTTTTCCGCAATTCTTACGATATAGGCGAGGTTCTTTCGCTCAAAGCTCATTTTGAAGACATTCTTCTCTTTGAAACCGAGTTTCTCCTGTATATCATCCACAGTGGCTGGTGTTGCAGTGGCTGTAAGGGCAAGAACGGGAGCCTTTGGCTTTATTTCGCGGATGGAGCGTATCGAAAGGTAAGATGGTCTGAAGTCGTATCCCCATTGACTTATGCAGTGAGCTTCGTCTACTGTTATGAAGCTAACATTCATGTGTTTCAGTTTTGTGAGGAACAGTTCAGACGAAAGTCTTTCTGGCGAAACATACAATAGTGTAACGCCTCCAAGAACCGCATTGTCCAGTATATTGACAATCTCGTTTCGCTGCATGCTTCCATATATGGCATAAGCTTTTATTCCTTTTTCCCTTAGATGGCTCACCTGGTCTTTCATCAAGGCAATAAGAGGGGTTATGACGATGCATACCCCTTTGCTTGCCAGGGCTGGAACCTGGAAGGTAATGGATTTTCCTCCACCGGTAGGCATCAGTCCCAGAGTGTCTTTTCCGGCACTGATGCTCTCTATTATTTCCCGTTGGATGCCTCTGAAGTCGTTGTATCCCCAATATTCCTTCAGAATGCCGGTAAACTTGTCGTCACTCACTTTTTCTGTTATAAGTTCTGAAACGAATTATAATTTAAAAACTTCCCTCACAAGGTCTGATGTCTTCAATCTGCAGTTGCACGTCGTTATGCTTGAACACGTTGTCTTCAATAGTGTATGCAATATCGAAGCTGCGTTTCGACTTTATGTATCTTGCCGATGCACTTTGTCCGAAGGCAATGCCGTTCATTACGTTGTTGGATTTCGAATCCACCAGTTCCAGTTTTATATGTTCCTGTTCCCTTCCAACCACTTTACTCGTACCGAAGTCGTATACGTCTTTTGTGCAGAACAGCGGTTTGGGGTTGCCCGGCCCGAAAGGACCGAACTTTTTCAGTTCGCCGTGCATTTTCTTTGTAATGTCCTTAAAGTCGATAACGGCGTCGATATTGAGCGTAGCCTCGGTATGTTCCGGCAAGATATGCTCGTCGACATATTTCTGAAAGCGTCTTCTGAATTCCTTTACATCGGCCCATTTCAGTGTCAGTCCGGCGGCATACGTGTGTCCTCCGAAGTTCATTAGCAAGTCTCTGCAGCTTTTTATTGCCGAATAGATGTCGAAGCCGGCAACGCTTCGCGCAGAGCCCGTTGCGAGATCGCCGTCGCGTGTAAGTACGACGGTAGGTCTGACATAAATTTCCGTGAGTCTTGATGCGACAATTCCGATAACTCCCTTTTTCCAGTTCTCGTCGTAGAGCACGATACTTGTATGCTTCTGCTGACTTTCCAATCGTTCCACGATGAGGTTGGCGTCCTCGGTCATTTGTTTGTCGATATCTTTTCGTTGCTCGTTGTATTCGTTGATATGTTTAGCTTCGCTAAGAGCCACGGCAAAATCCTTTTCAACGAGCAAGTCAACGCTTTCCCGTCCGTTTTCCATTCTTCCCGAAGCGTTTATTCTCGGTCCGATTTTAAACACTATATCGCTCATCGAGAGAGTCCGTCCGTTCAGTCCACAGATATCCACAATAGCTTTCAGTCCGATATTCGGGTTTTGGTTCAGTTGCTTCAGTCCGTGGTATGCAAGTATTCTGTTTTCTCCGGTCACAGGCACAATGTCTGCCGCGATACTCACAGCACAGAAGTCGAGCAACGGGATGAGCCTTGCAAACGGGATATCGTTGTTCTTAGCAAATGCCTGCATGAGTTTGAATCCCACACCGCAACCGCAAAGATGTTTGAACGGGTAGTTGTCGTCAGGGCGTTTAGGGTTAAGAATAGCTGTGGCTGGCGGCATGATGTCGTCTGGCACGTGGTGGTCGCAGATGATAAAATCAATGCCAATGCTTTTGGCATATTCTATCTCCTTGACGGCTTTAATTCCGCAATCAAGAATGATAATGAGTTTTACGCCGGTCTCTTTGGCGTATTCAATCCCCTTACGGCTAACTCCATATCCCTCGTCGTAGCGGTCTGGTATGTAGTAGTCGATGTTTGAGTAGTATTGCTGTAAGAATTTGTAGACCAGAGCAACAGCCGTGCATCCGTCCACGTCGTAGTCACCATACACCATGATGCGTTCCTTGCGCCCCATAGCGTTGTTAAGGCGATCAACAGCCACGTCCATATCCTTCATGAGGAACGGGTCGAGCAGGTCGCCCAATTGTGGGTGGAAGAACTTTTTTGCATTTTCTTCCTTAATCCCACGTTTTGCCATTATCAGTGCGAGTGGTGCACTGATATTAAGTTTGTCAATCAGTCTTTCCGCATCTTTCTTCTGTTCTGGTGTAGGTGGTTCGTATTTCCATTTAAAATGCATTTATATTGTTTTTTTATTTCCGCGTGGATAGTCTTGACCCTTCAGTGTAGTAAGTTTTACTGGCGTCAAGTGGCATTCTTCATAGTAATGTCTTTCCGCCTTATTATATTGTGTTCAGGTCAAAGAGCGTGTAAAGTTACGAATAAAAATCTGAATATGTGTTATGCAGTGAAGTTTTTTAGATAATTTTATTTTTGTTGTTGTCGCATTGGTTGAATCTCACGAATATTTAGTGGCATACTAAGTCACCTGAACTTCAGTAAGGGAAACATCAATAATGGTTGCACCAAAGGTGCTTCTATGCTGCACCAAAAGTGCAGTATAGAAATACCGATACCAAATGATAGCTTTAGCACTACAGGTATAGTGGTTCAAAAAAAACAGTGTTGCACCTTCGTTGAAAGTGTGAGGGATAGGAATCGACCCCTCACACTATCCCTCACACCTCAGAAGTCCGATAAACAGGGACTTTCAAGGCATTTGGTGAGGGTGTGAGGGTAAAATGACCAAAAAAAATTAGGATATATTTTATTGCTTTATCTAATACCATACAATGAATTATACTGGCTACCCAGAAACTTCAGTAAATATTTTTGGCAGTTCAGTAATAAAGTAGTACATTAGCCGGAAAATATCAAAAGGACAGTATTATGAAATATTCTATAGTGAAAATATCTGTTGTGATGCTGCTCGTCGTTGCGTCACTTTCTGCTATGTGTCAGAATCTGCAGCATGCCGGCATTGATTCACTTTGTGAAGGCGACCTCCTGTTTTGTGTGAAGAACGAGGGTAACCCGATAACTGATGTTACCAATGGAGTAGGAGGGATGAAAATCGATCATGTTGCAATCTTTTGTAAAATCGGGCAACATCCTTATGCTCTCGAGGCGATACACAAGGGCGTGTGTCTTACTCCGATTGACAGCTTTATGACGAGGCGGGGGGCGGTGTTGGCTGCAAGGCTGAAAGATACTGTCGGTGTGGCACTTTCCGTAGAGAGGGCTCTGAAATATTTAGGTAAGCCATACGACTTCAATTTCATGCCCGACGACAGTGCTTTCTATTGCAGCGAACTGGTACAGAAATCTTATCGCTATAAAAGTGGCGAACTTGTTTTCAAACCGATACCGATGTCTTTTCATGACAAGACAGGCAAGATAACCCAATATTGGAAGGATTATTATTCCAGGCAGGGGTTGCAAGTTCCTGAAGGGGAACCTGGCAGCAATCCCGGTGATTTGTCGAGAAGTGAGGCAATAAAAATAATATGTATATTGGAGCGGTAGTCTGCTCCAATATACATATATTATTATAGATTGATGTCTACAGCAGCACCAGCCATAATCCATGTTCCGGGTTGCGGCAGACTGCCAAAGTCATAATATTTTGTGTTGAATACATTGTTTGCTTCAACAAAAACTTTATATCCTTCGTCATTCCATGCCAAGCGGGCGTCTATGAGTCCGTATGGCTTATAGTGTGATACGACGGCATTGCCTTCGTTGTCTTTCCTCGTGAATGAGCCAGTGCGTTTCTGCCAGCGGTATTTCAGCGACAAGTCGAGCTGTCGCCAAATGTTCAGTTCGAGGTTTGCCACAAATTTATGGCGCAAGTATTCCAGAGTTGAACGGCTTTGTATATTAGCCGGTTCGTCCTTGTCTTGTGTCATCCAAGTGTAGGAAACATTGAGCGACTTCAGAAAATGCAGTGAAGGCAAAAGTTGTCGGAAGTCAGCACTTGCCGACATTTCAGCTCCGAGAGTATTTATCTTGGTGAAGTTCACCGATTTCCATACGGCGTCATTTCCCTCGTTAGTATCAAGAATCCAGTCGATCATGTTTTTGCAGTGGTTGTAGAACATGCTTGCACTTGCCGTGATGCCTGAGCCCAGGTATTTCACTCCCCCCTCAAAAGCCTGCAGTTCCTCTGGTTTCAGATGCTTGTCGGCCTTGTGGCCGCCTACCGAATAGTAAAGCTCCGTTACCGAAGGCATTCTCAGCGATGTGTTATATGATGCATACAGCTTCACGTTGTTACCGATGCGGTAACTTGCGTCAATGCCCGGATAAACCCTCATGTTCATGTGGTTCCACGAGTTCTTCACCGCCACGATGCCGGCTGATAGAGTGAAGCGTTCCAGCAAGATGTTGTGCTCCAGGGTGAAACTAATATTCGTGCGGTTCAGTCCGTTAGTATAATTGCGGTCTGTTTTATGTACATGCTTGGGTGTTTCAAGCGGTTCGCCGAGTGTAGTGCTCACAAGGTCTTCATTTCTCAATTCGGCACACACGGCAGTTCTTCCCCATGCCCAGTCGAAATACGAATTGAGGTTCACGCCATAAACGTCCGTTCGGTGGTAGTTGTATGCAACACCATACGTGCCACCTTCTGGAATGATATTGTCAAGACCTCGGAAATATTCAAAGCGGTCCATATTGCGGTTCCAGTAAACCGACGGATTGAGATGCAGCCGTCCGCAGCGCGTATCAGCCTGCAGCGCCGTATAACTTTTGAAAGTATGTTCAAACTGGTCGTCGCTTCCAGTTCCGTAAAAAGTGTTTGAACCGAAGTCGCGCATGCTCAGTCCTGCATGCCAGCTCACTCTCGTACTGCTATCAGAATAAGTCCCTTGATAGAAAGCCTTTGCTCCCTCAAAGTCCGTGTTTAGTTTTCCAGCCTTATTGCGGTTATATCCGTCGGAGCGTGTATAGTTTCCGGAAATAGAATTTGTCCATTTCCCGGAAGTCAGCCCTACGTTTGCGCCACCGTTTAAGTATCCGTAGCTTCCAGCTTCGGCATGAGCAGAAATATTGTTATGAGTAGGATGTTTCGTAACGATGTTAATAGCTCCAAGCAACGATGATGTTCCGAACACCCTACCTGCCGGACCTTCGAGCACCTCGATGCGCTCGATATCGCTAACGTCTACGGGAAAGTCAAAGGCATTATGTCCCGTCTGAGGGTCGCAGATGTTGATGCCGTTAAGCAGAATCGTAATCTGTTCATAGTTTCCGCCTCGGATGCTGATGTCAGTCTGGGCTCCTATAGGTCCGCGCTGACGCACATCCACGCTTGCTGCATATTTCAGCAAGTCGTTAACACTTTGCACCGGGGCGGCTTGAATATCCTCACGCTCCAGTACAGTAACCATTCTCGCCGCCTGCCCACGGGTAAGCGGAGCTCGGGAGCCAGTGACTCTCACTTCGTCGAGCGCAATCTCGCTGTGTGTAGCAAGACTGTCAGCTACTGCCATAATCGGCTTAGTGCTGATGCCGTCAGCCTTGGCATGGGATAGGGTGGCAACACTAAGCGTGCCGATTATCACCTCTTTGCCAAGACAAGCGAAGAGAGCGTATCTCTTCCGTGTGAAGTGTTTGAACTTCATTGGCGAGCCCGATGCTTTCTTGTTGTTGTACATAGAATTTTGTTTAATTAATATTAATAAAGCCCTAAGGCTCGGCAAAAGTACGCAGAATAAGACACAAAAGAGAATATTATTAAAAAAACATTAAATATCTCTTTGCTTTTTTTTATAAAAACTACAAAAAACATTCGCTACACCTCCATCCCTTTGAATTATCTCAATGATTTTGCCCAAAAATGAAAAATTCCTGTAAATATTTGTGCAGAATAAAAATAAATATGTACTTTTGCGCAAATTTGAGAGTAAACAGAGATACATGAGATTTATTCTTTGTATGAGAAAATGAAAAAAGGATTTTTATTTGTTGTCATAGCATTTACACTGATGATGTGGACAACAACTGGATGCAGCGACAAGAAAGCATCAGGAGCCGATTCTGCCATGATCGATTCCACCGACACTGCGGCTGCCGACACATTGGAACAGCTTATATCAGAACAACCGATGCCAAAGGCTGCCGACGAACTGTTTGACGATTTCATCTTCAATTTTGCAGCAAACAAAAAGCTACAGATGAAGAGAATACAGTTTCCACTGAAAGTGGTAAACGGTAAAACGGAGAAGATGCTGAACAAGGGGCAATGGAAGATGGAACACTTCTTCATGAACCAGGGCTACTATACGCTCATCTTCGACAACCGCCGACAGATGAACCTTGTAAAGGATACGTCGATTAACCATGTGGTTGTGGAAAAGATTTATCTAAAGCGCAAGAAAGTGAAACAGTACGTGTTCAACCGCATAAACGGGCAATGGATGCTCGTAGAAGTGAACACCGGGGCTATGTATCAGAACAACAACGCCTCGTTCCTGAACTTCTATCAGAAATTTGCCACTGATTCGGCTTATCAGACACGGCATCTCGACAATCCTATACACTTCTCCGGTCCGGATCCCGACGACGACTTCAGCACTATGACGGGCGACATTGCTCCCGAGACATGGCCTGCCTTCGCACCGGAATTGCCGTCTGGATTTATATACAATATAATGTACGGACAGAAATATACGCAGAGCAACCAGAAGATTTTCGTTATGCGCGGCATCGCCAACGGTATGGAAATGGAACTCACGTTCAGGCGCCACGGCAAGGAATGGAAACTGACAAAGCTCTCTGAATAACAAGAAATTTAATATATGGAAGACTCCTATCGGCTGACACCGGCAACATACACGCAGATGTCTTGCCGACAGGAGTCTTTTGGATTTTTCAGGATAATATTTTCATTAACAAAAAAAGAACAAGAAAGTGAAAGATTTCAGAAACTACAGTTTGGCACAGCACAATACATTTGGCATCGATGCCAAGTGCAGCCGCTATATCGAGTATGCCACAGCTTGCGAAGCAAAAGAGGCAGTAAAAGGCTTGACCGACAGCGACATGCCGTTGCTACTAATCGGTGGCGGAAGTAATCTGTTGCTGACAAAGGATTTCCAAGGTACCGTGCTCCACTCTGCCATCAAGGGCATCAGCTCCACGTTTATCGACGGAGGAGTGCTCGTAAGATGTGGCAGTGGAGAGATATGGGATGATGTGGTAGCACATTGCGTGGCACACGGCTGGCACGGCATGGAGAACCTCTCGCTCATTCCTGGCGAAGTTGGCGCAAGTGCCGTACAGAATATCGGGGCTTACGGCGCTGAAGTGAAAGACATTATATATAAGGTGGAGGCTGTGGAGATTTCTACAGGCAAATCATGCTACTTTACCAACGAGGACTGTGAATATGCCTACCGCGACAGCAAGTTTAAGCACGACTGGAAGAATAAATATCTGATAACCTACGTTACTTACCGTCTGTCCACCATTTTCAATTCGCATCTCGACTATGGCAACATACGTACCGAACTCGACAAGAAAGGTATCGAACACCCTACGGCAGAGCAGCTCCGACAGGCGATAATTGATATACGCAACGCTAAACTGCCAGACCCGAAGGTAGAGGGAAATGCCGGAAGTTTCTTCATGAACCCTATCGTGAGCATGGATAAATTCAACGAGTTGTTTGCCGAATACCCAGACATGCCGCACTATGAGATTGACGAGAAACACGAGAAAATCCCTGCCGGATGGATGATTGACAAATGCGGTTGGAAGGGAAAGACCGTGGGTAAGGCTGGAGTTCACTCAAAACAGGCTCTGGTGCTCGTTAACAAAGGCGGAGCTACGGGACAGGACATAGTGAACCTTTGCGAAATGATACGCAAGGATGTAAAGGAGAAATTTGGTATTGACATTCATCCGGAAGTAAACATCATTTAAATGAAACTAACTTTTCTCGGTACAGGAACATCGGTCGGCGTGCCTACCATAGGCTGTCACTGCAAGGTTTGCCAAAGCAACGACCCGCACGACAAGCGGTTGCGCTGCTCGGCTATGGTGGAAACTAAAAAGACGCGAATCGTAATAGACTGCGGTCCTGACTTCCGCGAGCAGATGCTGAATCAGGAGTTTCGCAAGATTGACGCAATGCTTATCACCCATTCCCACTACGACCACGTGGGGGGAGTGGACGACCTGCGTCCTTTCTGTGTGTTCGGCGATATCGACGTGTATGCCGACCCGATATCAGAAAAGAGTTTGCGGCAGACCGTTCCATACTGCTTTGCCGAGCATCTTTACCCTGGTGTGCCAAAGATTAAGTTGCATCAGCTGAATCCTCATCAAGAGTTACATATTAATGACCTGAGTGTTGTTCCGTTCAGAGTGATGCATGATAAACTGCCTATACTTGGCTTTAAGATAGGCAAGTTGGCTTATATCACAGACATGAAGACTATTCCCGAAGAGGAGATTAGCTTGTTGCAAGATATCGATGTGCTTGTGGTGAATGCTCTGCGCTTCACCAAGGAGCATCACTCCCACATGCTCGTTGACGAGGCTCTCGCCTTTGCCGGCAGAACAAGTGCTAAGCGTGTTTTCTTTACTCATATGTGTCATGATATCGGTCTTCACACTGAGGTGAACAAGATACTACCCGATGGTATAGAACTTGCTTATGACGGAGAAACGGTGGAAATATAAGGTATTTACAGGAAATCTTATTTACGGGTAATATATGTTATAGGTAATGATTCCTCTAATATATATTACCCATATTCTATCTTCCGACACATAAAAAATGCATGCGGAGATTTTGTATATATAAAATCTATAGATATTATATTATAATTTGGATAGTTCGCATAAGGGCAAAAAAAAGAGGATAATATGATCACTCACATCAGCCTCCTGAAAACAAATCTAACGATTTTTGTTATGTAAGCAACAAATTTGTTGCGAGCATAAGCGTTGTCATCGTTTTAATCTAATAACATAATCTTTACCTTAAATCTATCAAACTACTAACCTATGAAAAAATGTATTCTCCCGAACACGTTGCAAAGGTACACATTCTTGTGTTCGTACACAAACGTTTCGGGAGAAATATTTCATTTATTTATTCTTTATTGATATAAGTCAAGCGAAAGAGCGGAATATTAGGCTTTATTCTATCATTTTAAGGAAATCATCCTCGTTTACGATAGGTATTCCGAGTTTTTCCGCCTTTTGAAGTTTTGACGGTCCCATATTGTCGCCGGCAAGAATAAACGAGGTCTTACCGCTGATGCTGCCCACATTCTTTCCTCCGTTCTGTTCAATCATGAGTTTATACTCGTCGCGGCTATGATGCTGGAACACACCGCTAATTACAATACTCTTTCCCTGAAGCTTATCAGAAGCTTGTGTTGTCTGCTCATCACTAAGTGCCATCTGCAGCCCGTAGCTGCGCAAACGCTCCACAATTTCCAGATTCTGCGGATTGTGGAAGAAAGTTATAATACTTCTTGCCATCACCTCGCCGATGCCGTCAATCTCAAGCAACTGTTGGAGCGAGGCGTTCATGAGGTTGTCAATATTCTTGAAATGGCGAGCAAGTAATTTTCCCGATGTCTCGCCGACAAAGCGGATGCCGAGAGCAAAGACTACACGTTCAAATGGCACTTGCTTAGAAGTCTCTATCCCCTTTACAATCTTCATAGCCGACTTCTGTCTGTTGCCGTCGCCGTTGATTTGCTGAACGTCGATAGTATAAAGGTCGGCTACATTATGTACGAGTCCCTGTCGATAGAAGTCATCCACCGTTTCCGGACCGATACTGTCGATATTCATTGCCCGTCGTGAGATGAAATGTTCTATCCTGCCTTTTATCTGCGGTGGACAGCCTGCGTCGTTAGGACAATACCATGCCGCCTCGCCTTCGTAACGCACGAGCCTGGTGCCACACTCCGGACAATGAGTGATAAAACGTACCGGACTTGCGTCTTCCTTCCTCTTGTCGAGGTCAACGCCAACAATCTTCGGGATTATCTCGCCGCCTTTCTCTACATATACATAGTCGCCGATATGGAGATCGAAGTTGCGGATAAAGTCCTCGTTGTTTAGCGTGGCACGCTTTACGGTAGTTCCGGCAAGCTGAACAGGATCCATGTTTGCTACAGGTGTTACGGCTCCAGTACGTCCCACCTGGAATGTAACCTCGTTAAGCCTTGTGCATGCCCGCTCAGCCTTATATTTATAGGCAATAGCCCAGCGTGGACTCTTTGCTGTATAGCCCAGATTGCGCTGCTGTCTTAGGGAGTTAACCTTCAGTACGATGCCGTCGGTTGCCACGGGGAGATTCTTGCGCTCCGTGTCCCAATAGTTTATGTAGTCGTAAATCTCCTGCAAGGTCTTCACCTTTTTCATTCCCTCGCTTATCTTAAAGCCCCATTTCTTTGCTTCCATAAGATTCTCGTAATGTCCGTCGCATGGCATATTGTCGCCAAGGAGATAATAAAGGTAGGAATCGAGTTGCCGACTTGCCACAAGGGCTGAGTTCTGACTTTTCAGTGTTCCGCTTGCTGCATTTCGAGGGTTTGCAAAGAGCGGTTCTTCTGCAGCCTCTCGCTCGGCATTTAGGCGCTCGAAGACTTTCCATGGCATAAGAATTTCGCCACGTATCTCGAATTCACGAGGATAGCCGGTGCCCGGTAGCACAAGTGGAATACAGCGTATTGTCTTCACGTTTTCCGTAACATCATCGCCATGCACTCCGTCGCCACGTGTTACTCCTCGCACAAGTTTTCCGTCGATATAAGTAAGGCTTATAGAGAGTCCGTCGTATTTCATTTCGCAACAAACCTCAAAGTCCTCGCCGCCAAGTCCTCGTTTCACACTGTCATACCAGTCTGCCACATCCTGTTCGTTATATGTATTGGCAAGCGACAGCATTGGATACTTGTGTGTAACCTGCCGAAACTCATGGTTCAAATCGCTGCCCACACGTTGCGTAGGCGAGTTCGGGTCGGCAAGTTCCGGATGTTTAGCCTCAAGATCTTGTAGCTCGTGCATCATGAAGTCGAAGTCCTGGTCGGAAATCTCCGGCTGGTTCAACACATAGTATTTATAATTATGTTCATGCAACTCACGGCGCAGTTGCAGTATTCTTTGTTTTTCGTCCATTCCTATTATATATTTACAGTTGTTTCAGATTCATTTATTTTATCCTTCAACCTTTCAATTTTTCCACTTTTCCATCTTTCAGTTTTTCAATTTTTCCACTTTTCCCTGCAGAACTTTTCTCCAAGGCGGAATCCTTCTTCATAAAGTCGTTCCAGCTTCTCAACATCCTTTTCCATACGTCCTACTTCAATAGGTCGTTCCGGTCGGATACAGATGACTTCCCCTCTTTCCTCCATCTCGTCAATCATGTCGAGCTGACGGTTATATGCAGCACAACGATGACTGAGGGCAACACGAAGTCGCGGATAGTTCTTATATATAAAATGTGGAATCTTATGGTCTTTCTCTGTAGAGCGGTATCCTTTGTTTCGGGTAAGAACAAGAACATTAGTCTTGTGTCCCTTCTCTATAGAGCGCATCACGGGAATACTGTCTACTATTCCCCCATCGAGCATTGGAATGCCGTCGACCATAACAATTTTGCTGACATACGGCAGACTACTTGATGCCTTTACTATATCAATAACCCTCTGTTTGTCGTGTCGTTCTGAGAGATAGCATGCCGTACCGGTGAGACAATTGGTGGTAACCATTTCAAACTCGTCGGGATTACTGAAAAAGGCGTCATAATCATACGGTAGAAGCTTGTCGGGAAAATCCTCGTATAGGAGCTTACGGTCGAAGATACACCCCTGTGTCAGCAAATGACGCAGTCCTATATACTTGTATTTTGCAAGGTAGTCGATATTCGAAATTCTGGCGCGGCGTATCTGATGACTCATATAAGAAAGTCCGTTGCACGCCCCGGCGGATACTGCCACAACATAATGGAAGTATACATTGTTCTTCATAAACCCGTCGAGCACACCACTCGTAAAGGTGCCGCGCATTCCGCCGCCCTCAAGCACCAGTCCTGTATTCCAGTTAACCTGCATAATTTTTAAATATATACTCTAAAATTGTCAAATAGCTTGTAAAAGCCACACGTATACAACAAATTATTAGCCATTTTCCGTAAAATTCCATGCAAAGATAATGCTTTTCATCGAAATATGCCTATCTTTGCAAAGATAATATACGTATTTTTAAATATGTATTAAGCCGTAATCAATATTAATGCAATAGCTATGTGGAAAGAAAAGCTTGGGAATTACCTGATAGACGTATCGAAATATTTTCTTACGGGTGTGTTTGTTGCATCACTCATTGAAGATCTGGAAAACGTCAGATGGCTGATTTATGCCCTTAGCGGTACTATTGCTTTGGTTTTGCTTCTATTGGGATTGATATTGACAAATAAAAGAAAGGACACAAAATGACTGGTACATTAATAATTTTAGGAATGGTTGGCATTCCGTCAATAATGGCGTTATTATGGTTTCTTACCCCTAACGGCAAGAAATGGCTACGCCAAAACAATATGATTTAAACTTATAAAAGGTAAAAGATATATGTTCAGTAAAGAAACCTACGTGAACCGCCGCGCTGAGCTCAAGAAGCTTGTAAAGAGCGGTATCATCATTCTTTTCGGAAACAACGAATCGCCGGCTAACTTCCCGGCAAACGGTTATTATCCGTTCCGTCAGGACTCTTCGTTCCTCTACTACTTCGGTCTGCAGAGAGACGGGCTTGTTGGTGTAATCGACCTCGACAACGATACCGAAACACTTGTCGGCGACGACATAGACATCGACGACATCGTATGGTACGGCAGTGTTGACAGCGTGAGCGATATGGCAGCACAATGCGGAGTGGCAAACACCGCCCCGATGAAGCAGCTGCATATCATCTGCAATGGAGCACTGAGAGACAACCGTACAGTGCATTTCCTGCCGCCTTACCGTCACGACACGATGATTCTGATATTCGATTTGCTCGGCATTCATCCTAATCAGCAGCGCGAGTCGGCATCATTGGAACTTATAAATGCTGTAGTGAAACAGCGCTCTACAAAGAGTCAACTTGAGATTGACGAGATTGAGAAGGCTTGCGCCGTTGGTTACAAGATGCACACTACGGGTATGCGTCTGACCAAGCCGGGAGTGACGGAGAAATTCGTAGGCGGACAGGTGGACGGCATTGCCCACTCTTATGGCTCGATGGTAAGCTTCCCTACTATCTTCACCCAGCATGGCGAGATTATGCACGGCAATCCGTCGATGGCTGTGCTCGAGAGCGGCAGACTGGCTCTCTGTGATGCAGGTGCAGAAACCATGGAGCACTATTGCTCAGACAATACCCGTACTTATCCTGTAAGCGGAAAATTCACTGACAGGCAGCTTGAAATATATTCTATTGTGGAGGCTTGCCACGACCTTACCCTTGAACTTGCAAAACCTGGAGTGAAATACTTCGATGTTCACATGGGCATCTGCCGACTGATGACCGACCGCTTGAAGGAGCTTGGACTGATGAAGGGCGACACAGAAGAGGCTGTACGTGCCGGAGCTCACGCCATGTTCTTGCCTCACGGACTGGGACACATGATGGGTATGGACGTACACGACATGGAGGGCCTCGGCCAGATTCATGTTGGATTCGACGAGGAGACACGTCCTAACCTCGAGCAGTTCGGTACTAACTGCTTGCGTATGGGCAGAAGACTTCAGGAGGGCTTCGTCATTACCGACGAGCCGGGTATTTATTTCATTCCGGCACTTATCGACGAATGGCGCGCAAAGGGACTCCACAAAGACTTCATCAACTATGAGAAGCTGGAGACTTACAAAGACTTCGGCGGTATCCGTATTGAGGATGATGTGCTGATAACAAAGGATGGCTGCCGCTTCCTCGGTAAAGACCGCATTCCTTATCATCCTAAGGATGTAGAGGAGTTCATGAAGAATAATTGATAAAACTTTAATATACACACTAAAAAAAGACGAAATGAAAAAGATTCTAACGTTAGCCCTCTTGGCTTGCCTTGCTATGGGAGCCAATGCTGAGGAGAAAAAGGACTCCGTGAACAAGAATAAACCAGTGTTCACGACAATCAAGGAGAACAAAATCACAAGTATCAAGGACCAGAACCGTAGCGGTACCTGTTGGGACTATTCTACGCTTTCTTTCTTTGAAAGCGAGATTCTGAAGAAGACAGGCAAGTCGGTTGACCTCTGCGAAGCTTTTGTGGCAAACAAGACTTACATGGACCGTGCCATAATGGCTGTACGTATGCACGGCGATACTTCTTTCTCACAGGGTGGCTCTGCCGAGGATCCGTTGTATTGCATCAAGAACTACGGTATCTGTCCGGAGAATGCCATGCCGGCAGCAGGTTCTCTGTATGGCGACTCGCTGAACAACTTCAACGAGTTCTTTGCCGTAATGACTCCTTACGTAGAGGCAATCGCAAAGAGCGACATGAAGAAGCTTTCTCCAGCTTGGAAGAAGGGCCTTCAGGGTATCCTCGATTCTTATCTCGGACAGTGCCCGGAGAAGTTCACCGTTAACGGCAAGACTTATACTCCAAGAAGCTATGCCGATAGCTTCGGACTGAACTGGGACGACTATGTTAGCATCACGAGCTACACTCATCACCCATTCTGGAAGCCATTTGCTGTTGAGGTACAAGACAACTGGCGCCAGGGTCTGAGCTACAACGTACCAGTTGAGGACATCACCCGTATCATCGACAACGCCATCAACGAGGGTTACACCGTTATGTGGGGTGGCGACGTTTCTGAGCAGGGCTTCACCCGCAAGGGTCTTGCTGTTGCCGTCGATTCAAAGGCAGTGCAGAGTCTCTCTGGTAGCGATGCTGCCCGTTGGTTGAAACTTACTGCAGCTCAGAAGACTAACATTCTTGACTCTCTCGGCGTGAACACTCCAGAGGTTGTACTGACTCAGAAGATGCGCCAGGACGCATACGACAATTGGGAGACTACCGACGACCACGGCATGCACCTCTTCGGTATTGCAAAGGATCAGAACGGCAAGGAGTATTACATGATCAAGAACTCTTGGGGTGAGTATGGCGACTACAAAGGTATCTGGTATATGACAAAAACTTTCGCTGCCTACAAGCTCATGGACTTTATGGTCAACAAGAATGCCATTCCTAAGGATATCCGCAAGAAACTTGGTATCTAATTACAAATTATATAAATGAGATATCTTTGACGGATATTTCATAAAAACCAAATACTCCCAACTTTTACTGCATTGCGGATAAAGTTGGGAGTATTTAGCTTTTTCAAGCCGTTTAGCAAAGAGGCTTATTTTGAAGAAGTATTATTTCCGTTGTTTCTTTTTGTCCTTGCCATAGTTTATCATCTTGACGAGCGAAAGAACATCAACACCTACGGAGAAAGAATTCTGATAAACCTTCTTTCCGTCGGTTGTCTTGAACAAAGGAGTAACGCCAAACGAACCGCTGAATACTATCGGACCGATACCCCAACTCAACATGGCATTCAGTCCCATGCGATTCAGTTTATACGTGTCGGTCGTATTGCCGTCAGCTCCCTTCAGTCTATACCACGCATTTGTGCGTAACTCCGGAGCAATTCCTATACCTATATAATAATCTGTATTGTCTTGCAGCGACAACATCAGCGGAACCCTTGCTGCAAGATAATTCACATTGTTGCCATCAGCCCTTTTGTCGAGTTTCTCAAAGCCCCATTTGCCGCTATTCTCATTAACGGCATAGTCTTTCTGAAAACACAGATGGCTCCATACGAGCTGTGCTGCAACGCTCATTCCGAACGAGTTGTTCTTCGTAAACGGCACCGACATATAATAAGGTGTAACTCCCAGTTCAAACGACTTCGAAAAGCGTGCATGGTCAATTTGGTGTGTGCCGAGAACCTTCCCCGTAATGTTAGTCATACCTATCCATGCAGTGGCGAAACGCGGTGCAAAGCTTGTATGCTGCAACCTGTCTGTCGGTATAAACGGCGAGCCTACGTATACTGTTTCAATCTCCTGACCGTCAACGAAGTTCATCTCGCTGACTTTAGTCTCCTCGCCACCGGCCTTGCCATATACCTTAACATTGGTCTTCTCACCTTTCACGTCAACGACAATGCTCTTGCCTCCGACGGTAAACGTAGTGTCGCTAACCTCAACAGCCCCAACCGTCATCGGAAGGAAAGCTGCCAAAAACAATAGTTTGTTCATATCTATATATTTTATTTGTTAGGGTGTCCAGTTAGAT
>DCBP01000026.1:32227-53859 GCA_002314055.1 Prevotella sp. UBA1104 | reverse complement strand
CCTTAATTCCGCAACACTATATATTAATGTTTTTATAAAATCCTGAGCAACAAAAAGTTGCCCGGGATTTTGTCATGTCAGAAGTTTCACTTAACTTAGTGTTGCTATAAAAATCAAACAAAACCTCATCAGACATGGCAAAGATACAAATAAAATCGGAGAAGCTCACATCTTTTGGCGGCATATTTCCGATTATGGAGAAATTCGACAGGATGTTGTCCCATACGATAGACACCACTTTAGGCTTGCGCAGCAAACAGTACGGTTATCAATACAGCGAGATTATCCGTTCCTTGATGTGCATATATTTCTGCGGTGGTACATGTGTTGAAGACGTAACCTCTCACCTTATGGGAACACTATCCCTGCATCCATACCTGCGCACTTGTAGTGCGGACACAATACTTAGGGCTCTTTGTGAACTGACGGCAATGAATCTGACATACAAGTCAGACTCAGGGAAGAGTTATGACTTCAACGTGTCGGACAGGCTCAACAATCTGCTTATAAACGCGTTGTTTGCAACAGGGCAGTTACAGCCGGGCAATGAATATGACTTTGATTTTGACCATCAGTTCATAGAGACGGAGAAGTTTGACGCAAAGATGACATACAAGAAGTTTACGGGATATAGTCCGGGAATAGCAACAATCGGCGATGTCATAGTCGGAATAGAGAACCGCGACGGCAATGCCAATGTCCGCTTCCATCAGGAAGACACCCTAAGACGCATTTTCGAGCGTCTGGAGAATGCCGGGATGCATGTAAACCGGGCAAGAATGGATTGCGGCTCATGCTCTGCTGCCATAGTCGAGGTGGTGGAGAAACACAGCCGGCATTTTTATATCCGTGCCAACAGATGTGCGTCATTATATGATGACATCTTTGCCTTACGCGGATGGAAAACCGAATACATAAACGGTCACGAGTTTGAGACATGCTCCATCATTGCAGAGAAATGGGCAGGCAAAGCGTACCGCCTTGTCATACAGCGGCAAAGAAACCACGACAAGGAACTTGACCTATGGGAAGGAGAGTATACATACAGGTGTATTTTGACCAATGACTACACTTCAACCGACCGTGAGATTGTGGAATACTACAACAAGCGCGGCGGCGCGGAACGTATATTGGATGACATGAACAACGGCTTTGGATGGAACCGTCTGCCAAAATCGTTCATGTCTGAAAACACCGTATTCCTTATATTGACCGCATTGGTCCGAAACTTTTACAGGCATCTCGTGTCTGATATGGACATGAGGCATTTTGGAATTAAGAGGACAAGCAGAATCAAGACTTTTATATTCAAATATGTCTCAGTCCCTGCAAAATGGATTAGAACAGCAAGACGGTACATTCTGAATATATACACAAGCAACAATGCATATCTGACAGCTTTCAATGGTGATTTTGGATAGTTCTTGACTTCCGGGAGATTTTGCGTATCACCTCAAGTCGCATTATGGGGTAAGGGGATTTTATGGCTTATTAATGCGTCATAAACAGTTTTTACGCAAGAATTTTGATAAAATGGGGAGCTGCACCCCATTTTATCAAAAATATTACAAGTTGCGGATTTTAGGAGAAACAAATGCCAGGCTTTTTTTATATGCGGTATAACAGGGTTTATCTTCTTCAACATATTAAACTGTCCTTCTGTAAGGCAGTCTACATATTGCTTTCCACCTCTTGCTATTTTGAATGGTATTTTTTTGTATGGGTTTTCTGATACAAGTCCGTCAATAACGGCATCATTGATAAACAGCTTGAAGTATTTGTGATAGTTATAGATTGTTCCATCTTCCAATCCTCTTCGGTGAAGTAGTTCATCAAGTGCCCGTATCTTTGACACGCTAATATCATCGAACGTTTTCACTTTTCCCCATGACTTCAAGAATTTAATAAAAACGCTATAGTGTTTTTTGGTAGCATCGCATACTTTTCTTTTCATTCTTCTTTTTTCACAATAGAGTATAAAGTCTACGTTTTCCTTTTCCTCTTCTTCACCTTTAAAAAGGAATGGTATGCAGTTAATGTTAAAATCGCTGTCAAGGAATGCTTTCTCGATAATACTATTTGCCTTTATCTTTAAAATGCTAAGCTGCTTGTTCTGCTCTTTTGCTTCTGGATGAGCAACAACCTTCCCTCCTTTCCATTGGTTTTTTCTTACTTTTATACCCGTAGAAAGATATTTCTGCTTTCCTTGACAAGAGAATCTAAATTCGATTACACTTGTTTTTTCTGCTGTTGCGACACTCTTTCTGTCATAAATAATGTTAAATCTCAATATTGCCATAATCACTATTGTCTAAATGGTTGGTACGTTTTTCTACTTGAAATATTTTTACTTTGGTAATATCTACCAAATGTAAGTGGTAATGATTTGGTAATATTTTTCGTCTTTATACCACGCAAAATCCTTTGAAAGTCCTTTGCTTATCGGTGGTCTCAAGCATCTTAAATGTTTACAAATTAATTACCTGTGTCGCCTTTATGTTATTGTAAATCAGTAGATTATACAAAACAAAAAAAGGCGATAACTACTTGATTTACAAGTGGTTATCGTTTACATGTCAATAGTGGTTATTTTATGTGAAAGTAGTCTCGCTGGGATTCAAACCCAGGACCTTCAGAACCGGAATCTGACGCTCTATTCAGCTAAGCTACGGAGCCAAAGCGAGTGCAAAGATACTTTTATTTTGTCTTATTACAAAATTTATTGCTACTTTTGTAACCTAAAAAAATAAGAACAAGTTTTTTTGCCTAAACAAATATATGATTGAAACTATGAAATATAGAAGCCTGTACGCTGCGTTTATGCTTATTTTATTGTCTGCTTTATGCACGAATACAAGAGCTGAAGAAATAGATAAGGTAGCGGCAGGAACAACAATCAGCAGTAGGGATGTTGAACATGCCTGTATGGAAAAGTACTTTTATTCCGAACCTATCCCCGATGCCGTATTTGCAAGAATGAAGGGGAAATCGTATAAAAGCTACTGCACGGTAAAACGCCAGGATTTGAGATACGTCCGTGTACTGCATTATAATATAAGAGGAGAAATAAAGGTTGGCGAACTTGTATGCCACAAGAGTATCGCCGCCGACCTGGTGGATATTTTTCGTAATCTGTATAAGGTAAAATATCCCATAGAAAGAATGGTGTTGATAGACGATTACGGAGCCGACGACGAACGGGCGATGGAGGCAAACAACACGTCATGCTTCAATTTTCGCTATGTCTCCGGCACAAAAGTGCCGTCTAACCACAGCTGGGGCAAGGCGATAGATATCAATCCTCGTTATAATCCGTACGTCAGACGCGGACGAAACGGAAAGATACAAGTAAGTCCTCAGAACGGCAGACAATATGCCGACCGCTCAAAGGACTTCAAGTATAAGATAGACCGAAACGACCTATGCTACAAGGAATTCATACGCCACGGTTTTACATGGGGTGGAGGCTGGCGACGGGTAAAAGACTATCAGCATTTCGAAAAAAATAGGTAAAGTTATTTCTCCTCGTCTTCCCCTATCGGCATAAACTGCTCCACCTTAATGCCATCAACGATACTGTCGGCAAGACTGATGTTCGGCACATGGATACTTGTACATCCCAAAGCCTCAGCCGCCGTCATATAAATCTCGGCAGCAGGGATGATAACATCAGCACGGTCAGTCTTCAGTCCGAACTGCTCGATGCGCTCCTCAATGCTCAGCGGCTTCAGTTTTTCGTATATATCCCGTATTTCACTTACGAGAATCTCCTTAGCGTCTTTCTTAGTATGAGTAAGCTTGAAGAGTTTGTTTATATTACCTCCGGAACCGATAAGATGAATATCGGGAATCTCCTTAGAGTATAGCGAGAGGTCAGTTTTCATCTCGTTGATAGCCGACTGCGATACTTTTCCGCTGAGCATTCTCAGCGTTCCGATGTTATACGATTTGCTGTGAGCCAGCAATCCGTTGTGGATAAGAGAAATCTCCGTGCTTCCGCCGCCCACGTCGATATAAGCAAAGTCGCCTACAACACATTCGCTGTTTTCTATCATATTGTTGCATAGCAGTCGAGCCTCCTCCTGACCTTTGATGATTTCCACCCTTATGCCAGTCTTCTTGTAGAGGCGCTTCAATACCTTATCCCCATTCTCGGCATCACGCATAGCCGAAGTAGCACAGGCACGATAGCTAATCACGTCATTAAGTCGCATGATATGCTTGAACGCTTTTAGCATTTCGCGCATCTTCTCCTCGCGTTCCTTCGAAATTTTGCCCAATGTGAATACATCCTTTCCCAGTCGCAGAGGAACACGCATATACATGACCCTTGAGATCTTTGGTTCCTCAATACTGTTTTTCCTGAAGAAATTTTTGATAAGCAGTCGTGCTCCGTTAGAACCTATGTCGATAGCCGCAACATTATAAGATATGTCAAAGCCTTTAATTTCAGAATCTTTTATTTCAATATTTTCTTTGTCTGTCATTTATTCAAAAATATTTTTTGTGTGAAAGAAATCAGTTTTCTTCAATCCCTTGCCGACAACGTTTTCTTCTGTATCTCCTCTTGCGAGCGGAAAGCCCTTCCGTCTTCGCCCGTTTGCAATGGGTCGTTACCCTTGCCGTCAACAAGTCTGCCGTTGGTCGTGTCGGCAAGTCCATACTCAACGGTGCGCAGCAAATCGCGCTGCATGTCGAGATCATAGACAGGAGTGTACACCTCGATACGGTTGAGCAGATTGCGCGGCATCCAGTCAGCACTGCCGATAAAGTATTTCGGCTGTCCGTTGTTGCATGTGATGATAATCCGCGAGTGTTCCAGATAGCGGTCGATGATACCCACTATCTTTATGTTGTCGCTCACTCCCGGTATTCCCGGCACGAGTGAGCAGTTGCCCCTTACGAGCAGTTCAATCTTCACTCCAGCCTGTGAGGCTGCATAGAGTTTCTCCACCATATCACGCTCCGTGATATGGTTAATCTTCACCTTAATCCAAGCCTCCTTGCCAGCCTTGGCATTCTTAATCTCGTTATTCAAGAGCTGCAGCAATTTCGTCTTCATAGAGTTCGGCGATACGAGAAGTTCACGGAATCGAGGCTGCGAGAACGGACGGTTGATGAAGTCGAACACACGGTTTACCTCGCTAACGATATCCTTCCTTGCCGTCATCATCAGATAGTCGGTATATACCTTTGCGTTGCCTTCGTGGAAGTTACCGGTTCCTATACAGACGATGCTTCCTTTCTTTGATTCTATATAGAGGAGCTTGGAGTGAACCTTCAGTCCTTCAACACCGAAAATAACGTTGATTCCCTCTTCCTGCATGCGCTTGCTCCATTTTATGTTGCTCTTCTCGTCGAAGCGTGCAAGCAGCTCCACTACTGCCGTTACTTTCTTGCCGTTGCGTGCGGCGCAGACAAGAGCTTTCACCACCTTTGAGTCTGAAGCCAAACGATACAGTGTGGTCTTTATCTCCTTCACGTCGGGATGTAACGCAGCCTCGCGGAGCACACGGATATACGAGTCGAACGAGTTGTATGGCACATGTATAAACCTGTCCTTCTCCCTAATCTGCTTCAGAATGCTCTCCTCCTTCAAGAACTCATCTTTCATTACATGTTCCCACTTCGGGTATTTCAGTTCCTTGTGTCCGAAGTCGGGGAATTTCATCAAATCCTTATGGTTCTGGTATCTTCCGCTCGGCAGTGCAGCATCGAGGTGGTCCACATTGAGTCGCGCCATAATTTTCTTCTGCATATCCTTAGGCATCAGTTTATCGTAGATAAGTCTGACTGGTTCTCCCTTCTTTCGACTGTTCACTCCCTTGGCGATAAGCTGCAACACGCCGTAGTCGGAGTCGTTCTCCATTTCCATCTCGGCATCCTTGGTGAATTTAAACGAGTAAGCCTCGTATGTGCTTGCCTTGAAACCGATGAAAATAAGCGGCAGACAGAAGCGTACTACGTCGTCGAGATATATCGCATTCTGGCATCCGTTGCTTGGCGGAAGAACGAGGAAGCGTCCAAAATCGCTGTCGGGCACCTTTATGATAGCATAGTCCGTCTTCGGCTTCTTGCCGAAAGTTTCCTCCTTTTCAGTTTTCTTCACTATCAGATAGATGCGGTTGTCTTGCAGTTTCCCTATTTCTGATATGTTGTCGAGCCAAATAGGGTTTGTCGCTCCGTTCAGCTTGTCGTAATAGAAATCCTTGATAAACTCCTTCTGTTCTTCGTTCAAATTGTTTTCGTCGAGCAGTTTGATGTTGTGCTCCTCCAGTTGTCCGAACACATGTGCGATGGTATCGGTATATTCCGTACTATATGTGGCATTCAGTTTATTTATCGTCTTAATGGTTTGCTTCAGTCTTTCCCTTTCCTTCTTGGCACTCTTGTCGGCAGACTCAAGTAGTCGGTTGAGTGATGCCATTCTGACGCGGAAGAACTCGTCGAGATTGTTTGAGTAAATACCGAGGAACGACAAGCGTTCGAGCAAGGGGATATTGTCTTTCTGAGCCTCTTTCAGAATACGGTGGTTAAAATACATCCAGCTCACATCGCGGTCGACATAAGCATTCTTTAAATCTTTGTCTTTCATTTTGCTTTATACATTGGTGGTACGGAATATTTCTTGGCTTTCTTGCTTTTCTTTGTTTTCTCGACTTTCTTGGACAACTCAGACGTCTCTGAAGAGCCGGAGTTCTCGGACGACTCTGATTTTTGGCACGATACAGCGGTTGCCTTTTCAACAACTCTATCTTCGAAATCCCTTGTCGGTTTCTTGAATTTTCCGGTAGAGTCTTTTGGTATCGTTATCTTGCGTATATCCTCGCAACCGGCAAGCATCGTGCGTTTCATCTTCTTTGGAACGCCATCAAAACAAACGTTTCTCAGTGAAAGGCAGTCGCCAAAGGCACATTCGCCGATATACTCTGTGCTTTCGGGTATTATGACTGAAAGTAATGCATCGCAGTCGAAGAAAGCCTCATCATCGATAACCTTCAGCGACTGTGGCAGTACGACTCTTTGCAGCTGTCGCTTACCAGAGAATGCCTTTTCTCCGATACATTCCACTCCTTCAGGAACAGTATATTCCCTGTCGTCGGAAACGAAAGAGACGAGAGTCTTGCCGTGGTCGGTAAAGACAGCCTTGCCGTCGCATACAACATTCTCCGACAGACTGCTTATATGAATATTATGAATACCGATAAACGGATTGACGCCAATTTTCTTGATAGACTTCGGGATGCTTATTTCCCTCAGTGAAATGCATTTTCCGAAAGCCTCGTGCCCGATACTTTCAATCCCTTCAGGCAGAATGAGTTCTTCCAGATATGCACACCCCCAGAATGCATCGGCATCAATTTCCCTTACCCCTTCGCATACTTCGTATTTTCCGCCAAGACTTTTAGATGCCATGAGCAGATGGCGTCCGTTTTTAGAATAATACACGCCATCGAGGTCTTTACGGCTTCCCGTGGTTCGTCTGATTGCATAATCAATAACAAGCTTCTCCAGTTTGTCATCGGTTCTTAACTCCTTTTTCAGTCCGCTTACAGTAGACTTCTTAATCTCTTTCATAATCGTTTTGTTAAATCTGCTGCAAAAATACGCTAAATACTTGATGTACAGGTTGTATATTATATTACGAGATTGTTAAAATGATATTACAAACGTATTTTCATGTGACGTGCAGACAATTTGTCTGCATATAAAAAAGTTCGAAGCTCCTTATTCTTATTTGGGGCTTCGAACTTTTTTATTACCAGATATAACCAATGTTGAGTGATAAGTTCTTTTCTTTCAATCCGTATTGAGGCGACAATTTTGCCAGTCCGTATTTGTATCCAAAGGACATACAATAGTGCTTGTCAAGAACAACGCTTACATTTGCGGTTATACCATAGTCGAACCGTTTGAATGCATCAATATGGTGGGCTCCATTATTATAGTTATCAAAGCAATTCCATTTCTCTTTTTCTTTAGAGTAGGCAAGTTCTACATTCTCTTTAAATGAGCCAACAGCATACCTTCCATAAAGTCCGAGATTAGGATTTATTGTTATTCTGCTGCCTATAGATATGTTGTATCCTACAGTTATCGGCACTTGGATGTACAAAGGTTTCGTATTCACTTCTTTAAATTCCGTGGATTGTCCTTCGCCGGAATAGTAGTCGCTCATTACGGAGAACTTGCCTCCACCTGTCAATAGTCCTATACCAAAAGTAATAGTAAACTTGTTTTTTGTCGTATAAAAAATATCAGCCCCGATTTCAGCTCCAACTTTGTATTTATTGTCGTTAATCCGGTATGTATCGCCTTTGGAAAAATTCGACATATTGGCTCCAATATGCATACCGATTTTAAATTCCTGAGCATAGGATGCACAGATGCTACAAATGGCTAAAGTTAGAATAAATAATTGCCTTTTCATGTTATTCATATCTTCTTTGTTTTAGATAAATCTTTACGGTTTTTGCATTTGACTTTAAACATTTTGGGACTACTTGACCGCCTTTTATTTCCGTTATTTCATTTCCTTTAGAGTCATGTTCAGATGTCATGTCTGTCCATGTATCTATCTCGCCTGTTACATAATCATAGTTCGGGATTTTACCCAGAATAAAATCGAAACCTTTTTGAGCGTTTTTATTTATTATATACCTTGGCATTGGTCCTGTTGGGATTTCTTGCCCATACCTTCCGGCTGCCAAATAAATGAAATTGCTTAAGTTCGTATCAAAATAGTAATATCTGTTAGGGTCATTTTTCCATCCATACCACATTTTTTTCTTGCAGTACATTCTTACTCTCATCCTTTCATTTTGCATATAGGCATCGAAATATACCCTTTTATGTTTCTTGGGACTGTATACGAATGTGTTTACTGGTTCTGAGTTGTTGCTTTTTACAGCCTTTGTCAATCTCCTGGTTGATTCAGATAAATCTTTTGAAAGGTTTGCGTTGCATATTTTATTACCAACAACATATAAGCCTTGTTCGTTTCCAATGTATGACATGATATTGTCTTCATCTGGTACATATAGATCCAAGTCTTCATTATCCATATCATTCTGTATGAGTTTTCCATTGTATTTTTTTACATATTCAGCATACATTTTTTTGAATTCGTCTTCTGATTTTGCCTTTTCCCCTATTTCTTCAAGTTCATCTTCTGCTTTTTGGGCGATGTCATAAAGATTCTTAACCCCGTATTCTTTTATAACATTTTCTTTTTCAAAATCAGTCATTTTTCTGAGTGAATCCTTAAAATTATTAAGCGTTAGACTGTCTTTGAAACGTAGTGCAGCCCCTCCATTAAGTGCAGCTCTTGATATGGTATTTCCATTGTTGATATAAACAGCCGAAACGTTATTCATTTCATTGTTGTTCACAAGTTCGTCATCGTTGACAGATAGTTCGTTACAGCAAGATACTAATACAATAGCAATCAGCCCCATAAGTGGTTTAAATTTCTTCATTTTAAATTTATTTTTAAATTATTACTCAATAATATGACGCTAAAGAGTGAAGAAACCCTTAGTCATGTTTTTATTATTTTATCCAACCACTTTCTTTCACATTGTAAGCTGCGATGCAGCCATAGCCATTTTCCACATTTGAATATGTGGAATATATGAAAGCCATGCCATATTTCCCGAAGTCATTATTTTGGAAATTATTTAGCGACCTTAGCATATTGAAGTATTCTTTTGACAGTGAATATATTTTTGTGTTGAAGGCATTATACCGTGGTTGTTGCATTACATACAGATGTAATAATGCCGAGGAGTTTCTGAATGTTTCGTCATCAAATATATACATGTTGCCATAGAAAGAGTTACTTGCTTCGAAGTTAAATTTCGTAGATGTATATTTTTTTAGTAATGGCTCATTATCAACCTCCAGTTCAACAGTCTCGTATTTCTCTTGATCATTATCGTTGTCAACAGCGCATACTACACGTGCTGCATAATATTCAATAGACTTGTTATCATGAATATTAAGTAATATACGATTATAAGTGTCGCCCTTATATGAGATTGTATCCATATTTTCATATTCAGCCTTTGGTTTCTGAGGAATTATGGTAGTACCACTTACAGACAATACCCCTTCTGCCGAAACATTAATCGTTATTGTATCGCCGGGCGTATGTTTACCTACAGCGCAGAAACAAGTTTTGTATATGCCGTTCTCGTATGAGTCATCTTTATAAATGATTTTATCTTCTTTTCCATTGACGAGACATTCTATTGATTTTATAACAGGTTTATTTGTTTTTCCGTTCTTGACTTTTCCGATGCAAATATCAATGAATATAGAATCGTTTGTAGATGGAAAAGCATATACAACAAGTTTTTCCTTTCCTTTATTTAGTTGCGGCTCTGAGTATATGTTATCTTTACAAGATGCCAATAAGACTGCAAATAATAATAATATATATTTCATTGCTTAAAATTTTATCGTGTATGAAACTGATGGAATTGTCGGTATGAAACCTTTCGGTTTAATATGTATATTACCGTTTTTGTCGGCATAAGTCTTTATATACATCGTATTTAAATGACAGTAAAGATTGTATATACTGACATTCCATATATATTCGTTTCCGCTTTTGTTTCCTTTTCTCGTAAAATTGCATCCACAGTCAAGCCTGTGATAAACAGGCAATGTGTAGTTGTTAGGCTTTGAATATACAAATCCGTACACATTGTTGGTATTTTCGGTAGACAGATTAGGTAAAGGAATATAGGCTGTGGGAACAGTAGTTTTATTCCCGCTATGTAGTGTCCATTGTGTGAATACCGAAAAGCTCTTTGTCGGATGGTATTCTAATGATATGTTCAATTTATGTCTGTTGTCGAACTGGTCAGGAAACCATACTTTGTAAAGTTCATTGAAATAGCGCTTGCTCCATGACAATGTGTATGCCAGTGTATAGCAAAAATCTTTCTTGCGGAACTTTATCATAGTTTCAAGTCCATACGACAATCCTTTTCCAGAAGTGCTGTTTTTCTCCCAATCAGTGGCGGAAGGATTTATTCCGTTCCAGTTCTTGAACTGGAAAATGTTATATGTCTTCTTGTAAAATGTTGTAATGTCAATGTTTAAATAATTTTTTATTCTTGATTTTAGTCCTGCTGTTAACTGATAAGATAACGAAGGCTTGAATTTCTCAGTTATAGGAGTCCAAAAATCCATAGGCAAATCAAGAAAACAACTAGATATGCGATGGATACCTTGCGACATTCTCGTGGCAGAAATATTAAATGATGTAGCTTTTGAAATAATGAAATTTGCTGATAACCTTGGGTCAAACATGTAATAGGTCTTTCCTTTCACATTAATGATGGTCAAACTTGAACCTATGTTCAGTTTTATGAATTCAACAGGTTTAGTTAAACTTTCTATATAAAAAACTGACTCTATTGATTTAACTTTAGAGCCATTGCATACGGCTGTAGTATCAATATTATTGTCTGTATTGTAGAAGTAGAATGATGATGTCATTTCTTGAGGTTTGAATTTATGTATTGTAGAGGAAAGTCCCACTCTTAATTTCTGTTTTGAAGATATGTTCCATAATGCGTCAGCTCTCACAGAAAAGTCTTGCATCTTTATCTTATCTGATCTTATGTCAAGACTGTTTCTGTGTAATATGTCGTTGTCGTCACGGTATGTATCGTCATCGTCATATCTGTATACAGATTTAGACTCTGCATAAATGAGTTTTGTCTGTGCAAATAATCTGTCAGACAAATTGAAGTCGCCACCCAAACATACATTTACATTTCCCCAGTTCATTTTGTTGTTTGTCGTGTTGGAATATCCGTCCCACGAGCTGTCGTCTTTTATCCCATACTTGTCGTGGCTTGTGTATAGACTTGCCCAAATTGAGTTGTCTTTAAACCTATGCGTTACTTTAGCGTTGATATCGTAGAAAGCATAGTCATAACTGACATTATCATTTTTGTCTTTTGTAAGAGCATAGACTAATTTAAGCGGGAGATCCAGCCAACTTCTTCTTAGTGCAATATTAAAAGATGTTCTTCTTTTTGCGATAGGTCCTTCAATATGTAGTCTGCCGTCAAGCAATCCTATGGAAAAACTTCCGCAAACCTTGTTTGTGTTTCCGTCTCTTGTCCGTATGTCGGCGACAGACGACAATCTTCCGCTGTACCTTGCCGGAAAACCATTCTTGTAGAAATCAATATTTTTGATAATGTCTGTGTTGAATGCTGAAAAAAGTCCAAGAGAATGGTTCGTTTGGTAAACAGGTGCTCCGTCAAGGATGAAGAGATTTTCATCATTGTTTCCTCCCCGAACATAAAGACCGGAAGTCAATTCGATGCCATCACTTATTCCGGGTAAGCTTTGTAAGGTCTTGATAACGTCCGGTGATGACAACAAAGAGAATTCTTTGTTTATATCATCAGCCGTTAAAATTGTCTTTTCGCTTTGTTGGGAAAAGTTGTTTTCGTTAACCACCACTTCTTTCAGTTCAAAACTTTCAGTATTTATAGTGAAGTCTGTTCTCTTTTTTGACTTCATGTATATTCTGGTTTCATCAGATTTGTTGCCGAAATAATAGGCAACTATAGTGTGTTCCCCCTCTTTCAGATAAATACGGTATCTACCGCCAGCATCAGTAGACGCATGGCTTCCTGTTATAATATCCCTTACCGTAGCATTGACAATAGGCTCACCGTTGTTGTCCTTTACGTATCCGCTCAATATATAGTATGGTATTTTGCGTTCTTTTAATATTACATTGTTACCGGCAATAAGAAAGCTGATATTGGTCTGTCTGAAAATTCTTGTCAGAGCTTCTTTTAGTGTTAATCCTTTTATCCGTTCCCCCTTATATATACTGTTTGTATTTATTTTAGAGTCATAAATGAAATGTATCTTATATTCATTCTGTATAATTTGCATTTGGTCATAAAGCGTTGTCTTTTGTGCAATAGCCAGATTACAAATCAAGAAAAAGAACAATACAAATTTAAATCTTTTCATTTCCTTGCAATCTTTATGTTAAGCGTGGCTTCCAAAACAGCAATAGCATCATCCGGTGATGTCGATTCTATCTCGCCCGAAACACATTTCGTTGAGTCTTCTGCTGTTAGTTCGCAACCATAATAATCCGAAATCTCTTTAAGAGCTATATTAATAGGTGTATTGTCAAAAGTGAAGACTTTTGTTTCCTTTTCGAAATGAACATCCTGCTTGTGGGGTACTTTTTCTGTCTTTTCTTTATTCTTATGAACGCCGGAAGGCGTTTCTTTGAAAATGATGATACATGCCATTGCGGCACAGATAAAGAATGTAAATGAGGCTGCAACAGAATATTTTCTCCATTGCCTTTTTCTATTGGCTACTCCCGATATTTCCGAGAATTTATCCCATGCTTTCTCCGTATTCAATCTGCCTTGTCTGTAGTTCTTTACGACAAACTTCAACTCTTTCTCGTTATTTTCATTCATATTACTGTAGTGATTTATGGTTAAACTTTTACAGGAACAATATCGCATATATTCTTTTTGCCGTTCCTCTCAGTTTGGAGTAAGCCTTGGTAATATGAGCTTCAACAGTCTTTACAGAAATGTTCAGTTCATCAGCGATATCTTTATTTTTTAGTCCATCCCGCTTGCTCAGAAGAAAAACATTTCGGCATATTGGCGATAAAGAATCTATGGCTTTCCACAGGCGTGCCTCCCTGTCGCTTTGTTCTTTAGTGGAATAAAAGTCGGAGTCGCTGATTTCTAAATTATCTATATCAACAGTAATATTCCCTTTTGCTCTCAAATAGTCGATGCTTGCAAAACGGGTCATTTGATATAAATATCTTAACGGGTCGAGAATAACGGAGCCTTTGCTTCTTTCATAGTATTTTACGAAGCAGTCCATAACGATGTCTTCCGCCACATCTATGTCGTTGACATAGTGTATGGCGGAAAGACATAATGAGTTATAGTTTCTTTTAAACAGTGTCTCTATGTCTGTAGAGTCAGTTGCTTTCATACAGTTTTTTATTTAGAGACGGAAAATTTTCTTAATACCCTTATATGTTTCGCCATGAAAATACGTTATATAGAAAATATTAGGGTATTAATGCAGATTACTCAAAGTAGTAAAGGAAAGTTGCTACTCCCTCGAGAGCCTTCTTGCCAGTCTCTTTTATTTCGATGCGGAACTTGATTTCTGCCTTTGTAACGCCGCGCAGATTGGCGATAGACTGCAGATCGGTTACGAGGCGGATGCTTTCGCCCGACTTCACAGCCTGTCCGAATTTCATCTTGTCCATACCGTAGTTTACCATCATCTTCAGGTTGTTGACCTTTATGATCTGGTTCCACAGATACGGGAGCATAGAGAGAGTGAGGTAGCCGTGGGCGATGGTAGTCTTGTAAGGACTTTCTTCCTTGGCTTTCTCTGTGTCCACGTGAATCCACTGGTGGTCGAGGGTTGCATCGGCAAACATGTTGATGCGCTCCTGCGACAGTTCTACATAATCAGATGTTCCGAGGTTCTTGCCTAAGTAGGCAGCAAACTCGTCGTAGTTGTTGATAACTAATTGTGCCATTTTTCTTTGTATTATTTATTTTATTAATTATGGGAGGACTTGGAAAACTGAGAGAACTCCTCATTCCTAATTCCTCATTCCTAATTCCTCATTCTTTATAGTCTTTCTTCGATATCGTTATATCGTAGAGTATCTGTCCCTTATGTTTTGCCGAGAAGAAAGAGTAGCGGAATTTGTAGCCCGCCTCTTTGTATGGGCGAATCTGCGGATTGCCCTTCAGAGCCTTCACCATATCCTGTCGCAAGGTAGTCTTGCTCAGTGCCGTCGTGTCTGCCACTCCGTTTGCCGTCATGCAGTAGCGTAGTGTCAGCGTAGACTTGTCGAAGACGAGACTGTCGGTTGTGATAACATCGCTGATTCTCACTGGACAGTTCTTTCTCGTAAATTCACTTGCCTCCCTGGCTGCCCTGTCTTCAAGACTCTCCTGACAAGCTGTAAGGAGTATTGCAGCAGAAGCTAAAAAAAGAAATTTCTTCATTTCTTTATCCTTATTTTTTATAAAAAAGTTTTTTTCTGTTTTTACCCTCGCACCCTCACATTTTTTCGTAACACATTACCTATCAACCTCTTGCAAGGGTAAGGGTAAGAATGAGGAATGGTGAGGGTAGAGTATGCTATTAATACCACTGCACGGCGTTGCTGTAACCGCTGCGCTTGTCGTATTTCAGAGCATCGGTCAGCGTTGCCGCATTGCATCGGAACGAAAAGTTGTAGGATGTATACGGAGCGAGCACCACCGAGCAGCTCATGCTGAAGCAGTGGAGGTCGCGCTGCAGCGACGCCGTAGTCATAGAGAGGTCGTGCTCCTCGAAGTCGTAACCTGAAGAGAAACTGATGTTCCATCCGTCGCTGATGCGAATGTTTCCACTGAAGTTCAGGTTCTGCGTGAACTTATACGGATAGCGCATCGTCTTGGTGTTGAACTTTCCGCTTGTGTTCTCTCTCATCGTGATACCGTAACCGAAGGTGATAGACCATGGCATAGAGAACTTCATATATCCGTCCTCGTCAGTCTCAGCTTTACCTGCCGACTTCTTCTTTGCGCCGTGCTGCGCCTTCATCATATCGTCGTCCACGTTAGTCTCCACTCCCGTGTCGTCGTCATCCTTGTCGGTAGACTCGTCGTCATCTTTCTTGCCTCCGCCGAAGAGTTTCTTTATCTTCTCCGGATTGAGCGTATATGATATGTTCTGCGACATGCCCTGGAAGCGTCCGAACCTGCCCTTTCCCCATTCTGTGTGGTTGCCAACATAAGGGTTGCCGTTGGCATCAAGTTCATATGCGTATGTGGCAAACACGGCATTCATGTTGAACGTATAGTTTTTCCACCATTTCAGTCGGATGTTCATCGAGAGGTCGCTCCATTTCTTCTCCTTAGCCGCCATGTTATAAGACATGTTGGCTCCCAGTTCGTCGATGATGCTCAGTTTCTTGAATCCCGTAGAGTCCTTGTCCGACTTCACTTTCATCTCGATGTTGTTAGAGAGCGACATCGAGATGCTTCCTGTTCTGCCTCGTCCCGGCACTCCGAAGAGTCCGTTCTGGTAGGGCGAATACTGCTCCATCGTAACATTGCCGTTAGCATCAGTCTTCTGATAAGTCTTGTAGTATCCGTAGCGGCTCGCACTGAAGTCTGGTGCATAGTTATATGATACAGTTGGCGTGATGACATGACGGATAGCCTGAATCTTGTCGCCGAAGATTTTACGGTTAGGCGTCCAGAATCCATACAGTTTCGTAGATGCGCTCACGCTCATCGACCAGTTGTACACGTTGTAGAAGCCATACGTAGTATCCCGTTTCACCACCTGGTTCTGCTCGTCCCAGCTCTGCTCCACGCGGTTTGTATACATACGGTCGGTGAAGTTAATCGACGGGTTGATGTTGATGACATTAAACAGCGTGAAGTTTCCGTTGATAGGGATATTGTGCTGCATACCGTTGCGCCAGTCCTTTATCAAGTTCGACTTCATCAGCAAGTCTTCCTTCGTGTCGATACTGTTGCGCAGACTACCGGTATAGCTCATGGAAATCTTCTCATACCAGCGCTCCTTTCCCACCATGCGCTTGCGCTTGAAGGGATAGAAACGGCTCACGGAGATGTTCAAGTCCGGCAACGTGATGGCAACTGTAGAGTCGCGCATGTTCTGGTTCAAGTTGGTCGTTCCGCTGATGGTCATGCCGAGACTGGAGAACGATGTGGTCCAGCTCACGGAAGATGTACGCGTGCTCTGCGTCATCGTCTGCGGATTATACATACTGTTCAGGTTGTTGCGCTCATAGCTCGACGTGGCGAAGTTCACACTTGCCGAGAGCGATGAGAAGGGGTTTGCCTTGGCGTCCTGTCGGTGGTTCCACTGAATTTTGAAACTCTCCTGTTCCGTAAAGTCGGGCATTCCCTTGTCGCCGTTTTTCGTGTCCTGATAGCTGAAGAAGAAGCTGCCGCTGTATTTATAGCGTTTGCGGTAGTTGCTGGCAGCCGACACGCCCCACGAACCCTTGGTATAAATCTCGCCAAGGAGCTTTAAGTCCCATTTGTCGTTGATGGCAAAATAATATCCACCGTCTTTAAGATAGAATCCGCGGGCACTCTCATCGCCATACGACGGCATGATGAATCCGCTGGAATAGCTCTTCGAAAACGGGAAGAAACCGTATGGTATGGCAAGTGGCAGCGGCACATCGGCTACCACGAGGTATGCCGGACCGAACACCACGTCCTTGCCCGGGCGCACCTTTGCCCTCGACAGGGCAATATAGAAGTCAGGATGTTCGGCATCACAGGTGGTATAACGGCCGTGCTCCAAGAAGAGTTCGCCCTTTTCGTTGCGCTTCGAGCGCTGACTGGTAAGGAATCCATCCTCCTGTTCCGTATATACATTATTAATAAAGCCTTTTTTCGTCTTGAAATTAAAGGCAATGGTGTCGCTGTCATACTGCGTATCGCCCATCTTGAACACCGGTCTACCCTGCAGCGTACCGCTCGTGTCGCGTGCTCCAGTAGCATGCACCAGACTGCTGTCCATGTTCAGTCGCATGTCGGCACTCTTCAGGTCCATGTTCTGATACACCACATTGGAATTACCGTAAAGGAAAGCATATTTGTTCAAGGCATTGTATACCATGGAGTCTTCGGCAGCGAATTTCACTGGAGCGTCAACTCCCGTCGACTTGGTTCTGTTAATGCTGTCCAGTCTTATGGAGTCGTCGATATGCTTGTTGTGATGATAAATGGCAAGAGCCATAGAGTCCATCTTTGTCGTATCGGGCTCGCCCTTGGCGATACCGGATATAATGGAGTCAAGCCCCAGCGTGTCAGCGAGGGCGATAGAGTCTTTTTTAGTCTTTTGTCTCTTCTCTTTCCTTGCCAGTGGCGAGTATGCGCCTGCCATCACAAAGAGGAAAGTGAAGAGCAGAATGAATATAGTGGATTTCTTTCTCACTTTATCGTTATGAAATGTAACGTTTCTAAACCTGTTCCCAGTGCCGTCATTTTATGTTATAATGCGGTACAGAGTGCAAAATTACTCTTTTTCGTTCTAAAATCCGCTACAAGACAAACATTTATGTGTTATTTTAACGTTTGGATGCAGTGGGGTCTGTCCAGTCTGACTTATTATATGCCATGCAATTTGGAAATCTACCGGATGCCAAGGTCGCATTGAAGGCGCTCATAGCTGATGTACCTTATAGCAACAAGAAACTGGCAAGCATGGACATGGAGGAACGCTATCGCCTCATATTGGGCACCATCTTCAATGCCATCGGATTAAGTGTGCAGGTAGAGAAGATATTTCCTTTTAAAAAGGAAACCTTCCTACATTTCTTTCCTTCTTAAAAGGAAAATACACTTTTAATACTTGTATATCCCGCTACCGCAACTTCAACGGATGTCATTTCAAGAAATATATTGGCGCACGCGGCGTACCGTCTTTCACCAGTAAGCCCTTCTCGCAGAAATGCTTGAGCCACTTCTGAGTGGTGTATTGCGTAAGACCGAACTGATGGCGGATGATGCGGGCGGTGATGTAGCGGTTGGTCTTCAGATACTCCGTGATTCCGTTCAGCAGCTTTTCCTCGGTATATACGGTGGATTGGTTCGTATATTTGGAGCGTACGAAATGCACATTGCGCTGTACCTCTTTCAGGAGCTTCGCCTCCGGACGGAAATTGATGCCCGTTACGCGCACCTCCTTGCCAGTTATCTTCTTGTCGGGATTCTCCTCGGGCATCTCCAGACTTGCCGCCAGAGAGAAAATCCCCCACAAGCTATTGCCTGTGGGGGATTATTATATTCTTAAATTAAATTCGCCTTACAGCTGTGCCAGCTCAACGACCTTATCCACAGCAGCAGACAGTCCGTCGATGTTCTTTCCACCGGCAGTAGCGAAATGTGGCTGACCGCCACCGCCACCCTGTATCAATTTGGCAGCCTCACGGATTACCTTGCCGGCATTGAAACCATGGTCGCTTACAAGGTCGTCGGTAGCCATAACGGTGAGCAGCGGCTTGTCCTCGTGCTTGCTGCCGATTACGCAGAGCATATTCTCTGGCTGTGCGGCACGAAGCTTGAAGGCGAGATCCTTTGCAGCATCCGGTGCCAACGGCAATACCGTGGCGATTACTTTCACGCCATTTACGTCGCGAGCCTGAGAGAGCAGACGCTCCTTGGCACGCTCTACTGCCTCAGCCTGGAACTTCTCGATGTTCTTCTTCATCGCCTCGTGTTCCTCGATATACTTGCCGATTACGGTCTGCAAATCCTTTGCATTGTGGAAGAGAGCCTTGATAGCCTTCATGCCGTCCTCAAGGTCGTACATCATCTGCTCGCACTCGGCACCTGTCTTTGCCTCAATACGGCGGATACCGGCGGCAACGCTACTCTCCGAGATTATCTTTATCATTCCGATGCGACCTGTGCTCTTGGCATGGATACCGCCACAGAACTCAACGCTCGGACCGAACTGTACAACGCGCACCTTGTCGCCGTATTTCTCACCGAAGAGGGCGATGGCTCCAAGTTTCTTTGCTTCCTCGATTGGCACGTCGCGATGGTCTTGAAGTGGGATATCCTGACGAATCATGTCGTTTACCATGCGCTCCACCTTGCGTATCTCCTCATCGGTAACCTTCTGGAAGTGGGAGAAGTCGAAACGCAATGTATCTGGAGAAACGTATGATCCCTTCTGCTCCACGTGCTCGCCGAGCACCTGCTTCAAGGCATAGTCGAGCAAGTGGGTTGCGGTATGATTTGCAGCACTGGCATCGCGCTTGTCGGTATCGACACATGCCATGAAGTCTGCCTCCACATTCTTTGGCAGAGCCTTCACGATATGTATAGACTGGTTGTTCTCACGCTTGGTGTCGGTGATGTTGATTGTCTCGTCCTCGCTTACGAGCACACCGGTATCTCCTACCTGTCCACCCATCTCGCCATAGAACGGGGTATAGTCGAGCACGAGTTCATAGTATGAGCTCTTCTTCTGTGTCACCTTGCGGTAACGAAGGATGTGGCACTCATATTCTGTATAGTCATAACCGACAAACTGCTGTTCGCCTGGACGCACCTCAATCCAGTCGCCGTTTTCTACGGCAGCGGCATTGCGGGCACGCTCCTTCTGCTTTTGCATCTCTGCCTCAAACTGCTTCTCGTCTACCGTCAAGCCACTCTCGCGACAGATAAGTTCTGTCAAGTCGAGCGGGAATCCGTAAGTATCGAAAAGGCGGAAAGCCTGCGTTCCGTCGAGTTCAGTCTTGCCTTCGGCCTTTACTGCCTCGATGGCTGTAGAGAGCATATTGATACCGTTTGACAGGGTGCGGAGGAACGACTCCTCTTCTTCCTTGATAACCTTTGTGATGAGTTCGCGCTGTGCTGGGAGCTCAGGGAATGCACCGCCCATCTCGCGTACCAATACCGGAACGAGCTTATAGAGGAATGCCTCTTTCTGATTCAAGAATGTGTAAGCATAGCGTACGGCACGGCGCAGGATACGACGGATTACATATCCAGCCTTGGCGTTGCTTGGCAACTGTCCGTCGGCTATTGAGAATGAAACGGCACGCAGGTGGTCGGCAATTACTCGCATTGCCACGTCTACATCCTCTATTTCGCCATATTTCAAGCCTGAGAGATTGCAAATCTCCTTGATGATTGGCTGGAAGATATCTGTGTCATAGTTGGAGTGCTTGCCCTGAAGGGTACGCACGAGTCGCTCAAATCCCATACCGGTATCGATAACGTGCATCGGCAGCGGTTCGAGACTGCCGTCAGCCTTACGGTTGAACTGCATAAACACGATGTTCCAAATCTCGATAACCTGTGGGTCGTCTTTGTTCACGAGTTCACGTCCAGGCACTTTTGCCTTCTCTTCCTCCGTACGGGAGTCGATGTGAATCTCGGAGCATGGTCCGCAAGGACCTGTATCACCCATTTCCCAGAAGTTGTCGTGCTTGTTTCCGTTGATGATATGGTCGGCAGGCACATGCTTGAGCCAGTATCCTGCAGCCTCGTCGTCGCGGTCGAGTCCTTCTTCCTTTGCACCTTCGAACACCGTAACATAGAGGTCTTTCGGGTCAATCTTCAACACGTCTACGAGGTATTCCCAAGCATAGTCGATGGCTCCCTCCTTGAAGTAATCGCCAAAGCTCCAGTTGCCGAGCATCTCGAACATGGTGTGGTGGTATGTGTCGTGGCCCACTTCTTCCAGGTCGTTGTGCTTTCCGCTTACGCGCAGACACTTCTGTGTGTCGGCACGGCGGCGCGGCTCCGGCTCTCGTGTTCCGAGGATAATATCCTTCCATTGGTTCATACCTGCATTTGTGAACATCAGCGTTGGGTCATCCTTGATGACCATCGGTGCTGACGGCACGATAGTGTGTCCTTTCGACTCAAAGAATTTCTTGAACGAGTCGCGGATTTCATTTGCTGTCATCATTGTATATGTTTTTTTATCTGTTTTATCTTGAATAAACTTTTTTCGTCCCCTCTCCCGTCTCCCCCTCCGGGGGCGAAGCGGTTTGCCTTAATCTTTGCGAAGCGGTTTGCCTT
>DCBP01000026.1:0-32122 GCA_002314055.1 Prevotella sp. UBA1104 | reverse complement strand
AAGCGGTTTGCCTTGATTCTTGTATTTGGCAGGGACGATACATTTTTTCTTTTGCTGCATTTGCAGCATGCAATCGGTACACTCCCCGATATTAGGGAGCAAAATTAAAAAAAATATGATAAACAGCCAAATTATTTGTTATTGTTGTGTTTTTTAAGGTGTTATAACTATGGTATATTGATTAATTGGAATAAAATATGTTGATTAAATGAAATAAAAAACGTACCTTTGCCGTGGGTAATCCTGATGTAAGGCTTTATTGACCTTACTTATTCATTCTAAACAGATAAATGACTTTCGCTATGGCACTGAATACGGAGAAGAAACTGAAACTATACTACTCGATAAAGGAGGTGGCTCAGATGCTGAACGTGTCTGAGAGTATGTTGCGTTTTTGGGAGAAGGAGATTCCTGCTATAAAGCCTAAGACTACTGGCAACAACGTGCGCCAGTATACTGAGGAGGATATCGAGAAGATTCGTGTGGTTTACAATCTCGTGAAGGTGCGTGGCTTCAAGCTTGCCGCTGCACGCAAGATGCTGAAAGAGAACAAGAATGCTGTTGACAGCAATGCCAAAGTGATGGAACTGCTTATCAATCTGCGCGACGAGCTACAGCAGATGAAAAAGCAGTTTGATTATCTTACATAAAATCGGCATAAAGCTGTTCTGAATAGCGATACCCTTGAAGTTGTTGTTTACACGCTGACCTGCGAGGTTGTAGATTTATCAAATCATATTATTCTTACGCAACCAGCGCTTACCAGAATGTGTCAAACAAAAAAGAATAAAAGCCGAACAAGGAATATCGTATACTATTGCAACCAAATATAAGCTCATATTTAAAATCCATTTACATATTTATTAACTTCTCTATCGTCTTAACAAACACATTTGCTGGTTCTATCATTGAAGCAACCTCATATTCAGAAACATCATAATTACAGTTATAGTCAGCTTTCTTGCGTAATTGTTCCATACGCGAGAAAAAGCTGCCTAACGAAACATCAACAATCTTCGTCTTCACGAAATGTAAGCCAAACAAAGCTAAAGTTCCTTCATGTGTATGAGCAGAAAAGCCATTATGCAACAATAATGCCTGCGCTGCATGAAAACATGAATAGTAGTATCTGTTGGCAGCCAAATCCCATAATTTCAAATCTACCATCTGCTTCGCTTCATCCAGAAAACGTTTTGCCTTTTCCATTCTCAACTGAACCATATAGGCTCTTTCACTATCAGTCAATCCCATAATACGATTCCGTCTTTTTGAACATTCTTATAAAATGGAGTCATTTTGTTGTCTTCCCACTCTTTTTCTGTGTACATTACAGGGGATATATTTTCTCCCAAATTCCAACCCAAAACCGTAAGTGGAAAAGTAATTTTGTCATAGTCTGACGGTTCAAGTTTATCCTTATTCAGAACAACAAGGATATCCCAATCGCTATCTGGTCTAGCTGTACCACGAGCCTGCGAACCAAACAAGATAACTTTTCCAAGACCTTTCGGCATAGTCTTTTTCAAACTATGCTTAATATCTTTGATAACAAAATCATTTTTTTTATCCATTTTCTTTTCCTTTGTTTACAAAATTACAAAGAAAAAAAACATCATCAAAGTAAATAGCAAAAAAAATGACAAGTTCTTTATTCGTGAAAGAACTTGCCATATATTTTATCTGTCTATACTCGACAGATGTGTTTCAAAAGCTAATCGCTATTATTATTTGTTGATGAACTTTCTTTTCAAGAGAATTCTTGTTCATAAGGCATAGCAAGTAAACTTGCTCTACTTCTTATTTCACTACGAATTTCTTACCGTTCTGGATAGCGATACCCTTGAAGTTGTTGTTTACGCGCTGACCTGCGAGGTTGTAGATAGGAGCGTTAACGTCTGCCTTCTCAGCGACAGCGTTGTTGATACCATCGCTACCACCCTTTGTAAATGTAACAGCACTAACCTTTGTAGCACCTGGGATAAATACGAATCCGTCAGCAGTCATCTTAGAACCACAAGCATTTACAAAATACTTTTCTGCATCTTTATATACAGGGAATGCGATTACGCCAAGAGCGTTACCAGCAGTCCATCTTGTACCCCAAGACTTTGTAACGTCAGTACCCTCTGGAAGAGAAGTCAAAGCGTCACCTGCAAATACATCTACACAAAGAGATGCTGTTGCGTAACCTGTTCCGTTGTCATAACCAGTACCAAGTTCGTAATAGTTCATATCATTTCCCGGAAGAGTATAGTTAACAGCTGCAGAACCCTCAGCTACAGGCTGAGCATACATAGAGAATGCAACAGGCATTCCTTTAGCGTTTGCAACATCACCTTCCCATACATAGTATGACTTGTTACCTGTCAATTTACCAAACACATAGAGTACACCATCCTGTGTAACATCAAATTCAAACACAGCACCTGTATTCTGACCACCATTCAATAAATCTGCAGGCTTAGGGTTTGACTGACCCTGAACTCCCTGAGGAGCATCATATGTTACGCCCTCAATAACGACTTTGTTTGCAGCATCAGCCTCTGCAGCAAGACCCTGAAGAATATACTGGTCAGCCCAAGCAGCTTTCATGGTAACACTTGCAGACTTACACATTTCTGTTCCTTCTGCCAACTGAACTTTAGCCTTCGGATCCTCAGGATTACCAAGTAAAGTCTGTGCGTCCATAAATGCACTTTCAGTCTGAGCGAATGCAGACATAGTCATAGCTGCCATAGCAGCAAGAGTAAAGATTTTCTTCATAATTTTATTATTTTTTAGTTAGTAATTATTTTAAGTAATTTCTTTATGCTATTTCAACACCGCAAAGGTACAAATAATATTGATAATAACAAATTTTTTAGCAGAAAAATCAAAAAAAAGAGTGGAACTATTAAAATTCCACTCTTTCTTTATTTAATGATAAGATTATTTCGTTCCTTCGAAATTATAGAAGTTGGTTACAGTCTTACGACCGGAACGAACTGTCTTTGCGAAACGGAAAGTAATCTTACTGTTGTCGTATGTTCCGTTAAGAGCATCAGAGTTCAAATAGCCAGCAGTCGTACCACCAGTTGTCTTGCCCCAAAACTTAATGATATCATTAGCCCAAGCAACATCGATACATCCTTCTTCAGCTCCATTAACTACAGCCTCTGTAGAAACAGAATTGAAAGTTGCTGTATATTTGTTCTCACCTGCGGCAATAGTAACCGTGCCTGGTACAGTTTTCTCGAGCGTTACGCCGTCTGATTTATATATAGTATAAGTACCCGTATATGTACCGGATAGAACAGTTTCTGGAAGTTGTGAATGAGTGCCATGGTCAACGTTGAAGTCATCGTCATCACATGATGCAAATGAGAAGCAAACTGCCAAGACAGCCATCAAACAATATAATGTCTTTTTCATTTTCTTTTCTTTATTTATTAGTTAAACGATGATTCTCTACTCAGCTGTAGTTTCCTCAGAAGAAGAGGATGTACGATAGCCTGCATTCTGGTCTGCAGCAGTCATACCCGTATTATTGTTAAGCTCTGCACTTGGAATAGGTCTAAGCCACTTGATTTCTCCATCAACACCAGTCATGCTTGAGACACTTGTTACTGAAGAGTTGAAAGCAATATTGTAGCGAACAAGCTGCTTTGTACGGCGCAAATCAACGAAACGTGTCTTCTCTGCATAGCACTCACGAGCACGCTCATCAAGAAGGAGGTCAATCAGTCTGATATTGCCAAATGAAGATGGAGTTGTATACATCGGATCGTAATCACTCAGTGAATTAAGAGTGCTTACACCTGCACGAGTACGAACTGCATTGATGTATTTCCAGAAATCACGGTTGCCATTACCATCGCTGATGACAAGATTTGCCTCGGCTGCAACAAGATAAAGCTCGCTGCGGTTCAGAATAACGATATCGCGATAGCAATAAGACTTATTTACAGGATCATCGAATTTACGAACGCAAACACCATTATCGGTAGAAGTGTTAAATGCCGATAAAGCCTGTGTAGCTTTCTTTGCTGTTCCATCCTCAGTGAACGTATAAGTTGTTACTGTAGGAGAAGTAAGAATTGCAGCCTTAACAACATTTGGTCCATCACCCTTAGCCATCTGTGCCTTATGAGCAGCAAGCCAAGCTGTTGCCTCAGCCTCTGTTGTCCAATAAGGGAAGAATTTCAAGTTAATTGCATGATTTGTCAACTGTGCCTCAGTATTGTTATATGGAGCGAAGTACGCATCATCCATAGAGTTTCCTTGATAGAAAGTAGTCATAAAAGTACCTTCATAGCGAGAGTCACCCTTTTCAAAGAGATACATAGACTTTTCACTCTGCTGATTCTTAGAGTCACATCCTTTCTGGTTTGTGCTGTAATAGCCACCATAGGTAGAAGACTGAGCATTGCACTCCTTGTCAAGAGAACTCTCGATAGAAGCGGCATCATACTGTATACTCCACATAAACTCATCATTGTTCTCATTGCTTGGAGACCACTTCGTTGCGAAAGGCTGAGTAAGCGACTTACCACCTATAGCTGTCTCTGCCCACTGGGCTGCAAGAGTGAAATGTTCCTTTGAAGAAACCGTATAGTTTCCGTTAGCAGCATCAGTTACCTGAGTATCCAAATCCCATCCCCATGCGAGATAGAATTTGGCAAGCAAAGCTGCTACCGCTTCCTTACTTGGTCTACCAGATGTATAGTCAGTATCCGACAACTTGCAGTTGTTGTAAATATCAAGAAGATCATCAGTAACATTCTTATAAATGTCAGCGAGAGCCATCTTAGGATAATTACGTTCAGCACTCTGAATATAAGTTGTTATATAAGGAACACTTCCGAACTGCTGTGTCAGGCAATAATAAGCATAGTCTCTCAAGAAACGAGCTTCCTGACGTTTTGCATCATATCCTTCCTTTCCTTCTGTATAATAGAGGAAACCATTTGCATAGTTCACAGTACCATAACAACTTACATAATATGTTTTAACGACTGCATTCTCAGGATCAAGAGAACTGTACTGATTGAAGGCACCAGCATCCTGACCACGAGTATTCATATACAGGTCAGTTCCCTGGTCTGTAATATCAGCCTGATTATTGAAATTCTTCAAGCTGATATACGCAGAGGTAAGCATTGCATCAGCCTTAGTTCCAAAGAACTGATCAGAGGTCGTACCTCCTGCGCTTTTATTTTCAGCTTCAAGGAAATCACTACAACTTGTCAGCGTAGTTCCAGCCAACAGTGCAGCAATTGCTGTAATATATAATGATTTTTTCATTTCTTCTTTATTTTATAAAATTAGAATTTGATACTTGCACCGAGCTGGTAAGTTACTGTGCTTGGACCATCATTCTTGCGAGCAGCAGAAGCCCACTCTGGATCAAATCCCTTATACTTTGTAAATACGAAAGGATTTGTCACAGTGAAGTACAAGCGCAGATAAGAACAATGCCATGGAGTCAACCATTTCTTAGGGAATGTATAACCCAAAGTGATATTCTTAACCTTTGCAAAAGAAGCCTTTGTTACGCTTCTTGCCTCATCATACTGAGTAGCAAGCGAACCGAGGCCGCTACTTGCACCGCCATCATTCGGGAAAGGATACTTTCCGTAGTGAGTAACTTCCTGATAAACAGGATTCAAGTAAGTACCGTCAGCATTTAGGCCATCACAGTCAATAAGAGTTCCAGCCGGAATGTAGTAGTCAACATTCAAGTGCTGACGACCACGGTCAGAGAATCTTGTATATTCCTCAAGGAATGAAGAGTAAACATACTGTCCTACCTTAGCATAGATAGAGAAGCCGAGGTCCCATCCCTTATAAGAAAGAGAAGAAGTGATTGTACCTGTAAACTTAGGATCACCCTTAAAGAACTGGCGATCTTTCTCGTCTATCACACCGTTACCATCAGTATCGGCAATCTTTGGCTGACCTTCAGTCAAACCGTATACTTTATAATAATAGTCGTATTCTTTAACCTGGTCGCCAGGGGTGAATCCATTCTTGACAGCAGCCTGATTGTTAGGAACAGTCATCATCTTGTCTGATACAGGTCCGTCATACTTGTAAGCCCAAAGCACATTGTAGCTACGACCAACGAATATAGAATTCTCAACCTGAGACTTTGTTGAAGAAGTCTGGATTACACGATCACCAGTTCCATTAATCTCAAGAACTTTGTTTTTGTTTGCAGAAATGTTTGCAGAAACAGTCCAGTTCCAATCCTTGTTGTCTATGATAACTCCAGTGATTGCTGCCTCAATACCAGTATTGCGGACACTACCAATATTTGTTGTCAACTTCAAAGGATCGCCAGAAGAATCCACACCAGCCTCAAGAGGCAAGTTTACCTGATAAAGCAAGTCTGTAGATTTCTTTGTATACCAGTCGATACTACCGCTGATTCTGTTGCGCAAGAATCCGAAGTCAAGACCTATATTGAACTCATGAGATTTCTCCCACTGGATTTCCTTGTCGACGATACCGGAATATACATAACCCGTCGTCATTCCTGGATAAACGCCAAACTTTGTAGGAGTACTCTGTGTGGCATAATTGTTAATACCATCATTGTTACCTGTCACACCATAAGAGAGACGTAGCTTCAAGTTGCTCAGCCAGTCGATGTTCTTCATGAACTTTTCTTCTGAGATACGCCATGCAGCAGCGAATGAAGGGAATGCTCCCCAACGATGACCGTCGGCAAATTTAGAAGAACCATCCCAACGCACTGTGGCTGTCAACATATACTTGTCCATATAGCTATAGTTTGCACGGAAAGCGTATGACAACATGCTATTCTCCGTATAGCTTGTATAAGAATCTGTTGCATTTTGGGTCAAGTTCTGCATAGCATTCCAGTCAGAACCTACAAGTTTGGTATTTGTGCCAAGCCAATATGCCTTTTCAACATTACCGCTCTGTAATGAGAACAATCCCATCAAGTTCAAAGAATGAATCTTATTGAAAGTCTTGCTCCAATTGATTACGTTATCCCATGTATACTGGAAGCTACGATTTGTAGTATAAGAAGCCTGGCTCCATGTATAGTCATCAGTCATCGGAACCTGAATATACGGAGACTTCGTTGTAACAGCATATGTATGTCCTGGATTTGTTGGATCTTCATATCCCTGGTAATATCCCTCACGATAGTAAGTATAGTTTGGAGAGAATGTTGTCTTGAAGTTCAATCCCTTCATGAAATCGAACTGCAAATAAACATTACCGAGCATACGCCATGTCTCACGCTGCTTTGAAGAGTTCTTGAACGACATCAAAGGGTTGAACGCATCGGTAAACTGCATACCTGTGTTTGTAGTACCCAATGTATAAGAGTTACCTGGGAAGTTAGCCAACTGTCCTGCTGTGTGCCATGCGCCATCTTTGTCATACTGGTCTTTCAGATAACGGGGAACCATATAAGGGTTCATTCTAAAAGCGTCTGCAACTGCATCATCATCGGCATACTTATTCTCAATGCGAGCAAGGTTCATGTTGAATCCTACAGTAATGAGCTTGTTTACTTTTGCATCCAAACTACCCTTGAAGTTAAAGCGGTTTTCTTTATCGTTATCATACAGACCTTCAACTCTGTTATAGCCAATACCTGTATGATAATTGATTTTATCGCTTGACCCACTGATAGCAACATAATGGTTCTGCTGTGAACCATCATTTACGACCATATCTGGCCAATTGTATGTTTTACCGCTAGCAAGCATTTGCTTCATAACATAATTCTCGCCATCATAAAGAAGACCCTGCTTCATTGCAGTATCCTCCATCTTATATGTAGGCTGAGCAGGATTCTGTAGTCCGCTTGCGGTAGATCCATAAGACAAGAACTTCATGAAACGATAGTTATAGAAACTTTGTCCATCCATAAAGTCTGGCATACGTACAGCCTTTGTTATACCATAATAGCCATCGTATGAGATTGTTGCCTTAGAGTCTTTCTTGACTGCAGAACCACTCTTTGTCGTTACCATAACGACACCGGCTGTTGCACGAGAACCGTAGATTGCAGTAGAAGATGCATCCTTCAAAACATCTACACGCTCTATATCCTGTGGATTAAGCCAATCGATATCATCACACATTACTCCGTCAACAACATACAAAGGATTGACATCGCCATTGATAGACGACTTACCACGAACTTCGATGTTGAATCCAGAACCTGCACGGCCAGAAGACTGTGTAATGTTTACACCAGGAGTAGAACCTTGAAGGTTTTCCATCAAAGATGGAGCACCTTTTGCATTAAGTTCCTCGGTTTTAACAGAGCCGACAGAACCTGTAAGGTCTTTTTTCTTCATCGTACCGTAACCGACAACGACAACCTCGTTAAGCTGTGCATTGTCTTCTTGCAATACGAAATTCAAGTTTGAAGAGTTTCCAAGTGTTACGGTCTGTTCTTTATAACCGATATAGGAAATCTTTACCTTAGAGGAAGGAGAAGCATTAGGAATGGAAAACTTACCGTCAAAATCGGTGATAGAACTTGGTTTGCCATCAACAAACACAGTTACACCAATCAGCGGTTCACCTGTTGCATCCTTCACTGTACCAGTGACTGTCTTCTGGGCGAATGCCGTAAGACAAACCATAGGTAAAACGGAAGCCGTCAAGGCTCTTCTGATTTGTAAATGCATAAATGTTTTGTTTTGATTATTAGTTAGTAGCATCTCACTCTCGGTACGCTTGTTCGGCAACGCTTGCGCTATGCCTATAATATATAATGTGTATATACTTAGCGGACCTTAATTTTAGTAGTCCGAATTCTTTCGAAAAACGGTTTATAGTTTGATTACGGTGCAAATATATATAGAATTCTGCAATGTGCAAAACATTCTAAAAAGTTTTTTAAATTTAGAACAAAGTTTTAACGTTTACTTCCTATTATGTATTACAAAAACTTTCGGTTTTAGACGAAAACCAATAAAACAAATCAGCAACTATATATTGACTGAAAAAAGTTTGGTTTAGAATTGTAGCCTGTGTCCTTTATTTTTATGTTTATCTGTATTTCAGGTATGAGAGCAAGTGTGTTGGATGGTGAGGGGTAGTAGAATTTTCATTAAGATACGAAATCGAGGGAGTAAATAGAAGTAGCACTTTTTGTGCTGCGTACCTGCACCTTTGGTGCAAGCACCAAATACTCCTGTTATTACATAGTAACGCTGACGTTAAATAATATAAGCAGTGCTGATAAAATGTATAATAGTATTCCTTATTTCCACCATTCATCACACTTACCCTCACACCCCTCACACTTACCCTCACCATCTAAAGCCCCGATAAACAGGGGCTTTGAGAGCTATGTGTGAGGGTGTGAGGGTAAAATCACCAAAAAACTTTTTATGATATTATTGTAAATCTTTCAAATCATTCCGGCATCCATCCGTCGTTCTGTCTGAACACGTTTTGGAGTGTTACCTGTGCTGCTTCTTTCTTCGAGAGCTGACGGCTCCATGCTACACGTGTTTTTGGCGAAGCTCCTGCACCACGGTTGTTATATTCCTCGTAGCGTGCAGTCTTCTCGTTCTGCGGATTGCTCCAGTTGAACCATCCCTCGGGACGTATCTGACTGCCCATTTCGCAATTCATGAACAGAGTGTGGGCATACGGACGCCATGGTCTGCCGAGATATACTTTCTTCACTCCGTCGGCTGCAAGGAGACGACAATGGTTGAAGACATATCCATATTTTATGTTCTGCGGAGTGGAAGCTGCGGTGATATAAGAGTCGATGCGACTAAGAATGGTACAGTTCTCAAACCATGCCGTTGACGGACCGAAGATGAAATCTGTGGTACCCTCGATATGGCAGTCTTTGAAATACAGACGGGTGTTGATGCCGCCAGTATAGATAGTGTCCTGGTTGCCGAGGATACGGCAGTTTACAAATACGAGTCGGTCGCCCTGAGTATGTAGAGCAACTGCCTGTCCGAGTCGGGCGGCATTATTCTCAATGGTAATGTTCTTGAATGTAATGTCGTTGCCGTCTACACGCACTGTATATGTACGGAAAGTTCCCATCTTGCGGTCGGTGCCATGAATGAAGACGTTGGCATGATCGTCGTAAGTTATAATGGTCTTCTCCGGGTCCTCGCCACAAATCTCAATATTTGTGAGCCACGACGGAATGATGAGTTTCTCCTTGTACGTTCCGTTTTTCACGAAAATCACTTTATGGTATTCCATGAAGGCACGACAAACTTCAAGTGCATCGTCGATGTTGCGGAACTCTGCCGTACCGTCGCGTGCCACAAAGAGCGTGTCGGGATTGTCATATTTATTGGCAGCCTGAGCAACCGGTATGCTCGCCAGGGCGAGCAAAATGGAAAGGAAAAGATTTTTCATTGTTGTTGTTTTTTTAGGGAAGACTCGGAGAACGCTGTCTACACAGTCTGGTTTACTTCCTGTACACCCTTTATTGTTTTTAGATTCTTAATAATTGTCTCCACATCCGTGCGGTCGTGGATAAGCAGTTCGAAGACTCCAGAGAATATGCCGTCGTTGCTTGATATTGTCAGCTTATGGATATTCAGGTCGAACTGTCCGGAGATTACACTTGTTACCTCGTTCAGCATTCCAATGCGGTCGATACCCTTTATAGAAATCGTTGCATCGAAGAAGAGCTTGCGGTGCATGTCCCACTTAGCGTCAAGAATACGGTTGCCGTAGCTCGACTTCAGTTTCGACGCCACCGGACAGGAGCGTTTGTGTATCTCGATATGGTTCTTGCCGTCGATATATCCCAAGACGTCATCGCCGGGGATAGGATGACAACACGACTTGAAGATATACTGGTGTATATTGTCGTCGTTGATATAGATAGGCTTCTTACGGTTGAAGTCGGTAGGCAAGACGATGTATTCGTCGGTTTTTTCCGTTTTCTCAGTCTTCTTCTGTTTTCCGAGGAACGGCACATAGCGACGCCATCCCTTAACCGTTTCTTCAGTTTTTTTCTTACCCTTGCCTTGCAGTTCTTTAATGTCCTGCTCACCAAGGATAATGTTTTTCTCGCCAAGAGCCTGCAACAGCTGTTCATGCTTCTCTATGCCGTGTAAAGCACAGAGCTTGTTCAATACAGAGAAAGTAACCTCCAGGGAGTTACGCTTCAGGAACTCGTCGAGGATTTCCTCGCCGCGCTTCTGCACTTCCCTACCCTCACGGCGCAAGATAGCCTGAATCTTAGTCTTAGCCTTAGCCGTGGAAACGAAATTAATCCACGATGGCTGCACGTGCTGCGAGTTGGATGTGAGAATCTCCACCTGGTCGCCGCTGCTCAGTTTATGGCTCAGCGGCACGAGTTTATGGTTCACCTTGGCACCGATACAATGACTGCCGAGGAAAGTATGAATCTGGAAAGCGAAATCGAGAGCCGTACATCCAGCCGGCATCGTCTTAATCTCACCCTTCGGCGTGAAGACAAAAATCTCCGATGCAAAAAGGTTAAGCTTTATGGTGTCGAGGAAATCCATGGCATCCGGCTGCGGGTCGTCGAGAATTTCCTTTATCGTGCGAAGCCAGTTGTTCAGTTCTCCCTCATCCTCAGAGAACTCGCCATTTGTCGCCACTCCGTCCTTATATTTCCAATGGGCAGCAAATCCCTGTTCGGCAATCTCGTCCATGCGCTCGGAACGGATCTGCACTTCAATCCATTTTCCCTGTTTACTCATAAGTGTTACATGGAGAGCCTGATATCCGTTAGCCTTAGGGTGGTTCACCCAATCGCGAAGGCGGTCGGGATGAGACTTGTATATCTGACTGATTGCCACATAGATGTTAAAGCACTCGTTAACCTCCTCGTCTTTCTTCTTGGGCTTGAATATGATGCGAACGGCAAGGATATCATAGATTTGGTCGAACGACACCTGCTTCTGCTGCATCTTGTTCCAGATGGAATACGGGCTCTTTACCCTTGCCTTTATTTTATACTCAAACCCCATTTTGTCGAGAGCCTCACGGATAGGAGCCGTAAAACTGTCGAAGAGGGAGTCTCTTGATTCCTGAGTGCTGGCAAGTTTCTCTTCAATCGCCTGATACTGTTCGGGATGTTCAAACTTAAAGCTTAGATTTTCCAACTCGGTCTTGATATTGTTCAGTCCGAGACGATTGGCGAGCGGAGCATATATGTACAGCGTCTCTCCGGCAATCTTGTAGCGTTTGTTTGGCGGTTGACCGTCGAGGGTACGCATATTGTGAAGACGGTCGCAGATTTTGATAAGGATTACACGAATGTCGTCGCTCATCATAAGCAGCAGCTTCTTGAAGTTCTCTGCCTGTGCCGAAGCCTGTTCACCGAAGATTCCACCAGAAATCTTAGTCAGTCCGTCTACAATCTGTGCGATTTTCGGTCCGAACATGTTCTGTATATCCTCTACGGTATAATCCGTATCTTCCACTACGTCGTGTAGCAATGCGGCACTGATACTCGTGGAGCCGAGTCCCATCTCCGAGCAAGCAATCTGCGCCACGGCGATAGGGTGCATGATATACGGCTCGCCCGACAGGCGTCGCACACCTTTATGCGCCTGTCTTGCAAAGTTGAAGGCTTTAGTTATGATGTCCACCTTCTTTCTATGGCGCGAAGCCAAATAGCTGTCGAGTAGATGATGAAAGGCATCATCCACCATTTTTGCATCGGCAGCTTCCCTCTCCTTGTCTGGATTTAATTGTTCACCCATAATATTCAGACATTTAATTGTTAATGGATGCGGTGAGTTTTTACTTCACCTTTATCTTCTTTCCGGCACGGATATTATTACCCTTTATGCCGTTGAGCTTACGAAGTTTCTTCACGGTAGTGTGGTTTCTCTCGGCTATCTCCGAAAGAGTGTCGCCGTTTCTTACCTTCACGCTCTTTGTTCTCTCCTTGTTCTTGCGTCCTTTCTTTCCGCGGCGGTCTCTGTATTTCGAACTGCGGGAGCTCTTTGAACTGCGGGAATATGTTTTCTTAGAAGACGAATATCTTGGCTGACTCTCTTCTGCCACTTCTACGAGCGAGCGGCGGGTAAAGAGCTGGTCTGCCTGATAATTGCATATAGAGTCCTCATTGGTAATAAACGAGTTCACAACGGCGATAGGCAAGCGGATTGACGAGAGCTTTGAACTGCCGTTTACTATATCGCGGCGATACTGCGGATTAAGAGCGCGCAGCTCCTCGATGTCAACTCCGCAGACATCGGCAATCTGCTTGAAATGCACATCACGGCTAACCTGCACGGTATCGGTCTTTGCCGGCAACGTGGTACGCATCGGACAGATGTTATGGTCGCAATAGTATGTCATTACATAGTTTGCGGCGATGAATGCCGGAACGTATCCCTTTGTCTCGCGCGGAAGATATGGATATATCGTCCAATAGTCAGTCTCTCCGTTTGAGCGCTGTATTGCCTTGCGCACATTCTCCGGACCACAGTTGTATGCAGCAATAACGAGGCTCCAGTCGCCATAAATTCTATACAGGTCGCGCAGATACCTTGCTGCGGCATACGATGACTTCACCGGGTCGCGACGCTCATCGACGAGCGAATTTATCTCCAGTCCATACTGCTTGCCAGTTGACGGCATAAACTGCCACAATCCGGCAGCGCCGACCCTTGACACGGCTTTCGGGTTGAGCGCCGACTCGATAACCGGAAGATACTTCAGTTCGAGCGGAACTCCATAAGCCTCGAGGGCATCCTCAAAGATTGGCATATAGAAATTTGATGCCCCGAGCATATAACCTACGGAACGGCGCAGACGTCCGGTGTATCTGTCGATAAACTTCTGCACTATTTCATTGTAAGGCATCTCCATGATATTCGGCAGCCTCTTCAACCGGTCGATATAAACCTCTTTGTCGTAAGTTCTGTTCTCGTCGCGGTAGTTGCAGTCGCCATCCTCTTTCAGATATTTCTTTGAGTAATACTCCTGCAACAGGTTATCAAACTCTGTATCCATAGACTCCGGCACATCGATGATTTCCTCGTTGCCATCCTTGTCTTTTACTTTTATTTCCTTTTCATCATCGGTCTGGGCATACAGCATGTTGCTGCCTCCTAAGAGGAGGGCGGCTGCAAGAGCCAGACTTTTTATATTTATTTTTATCATCTTCTTGTTTTTTTTCTGGGAGAGATTTTTTGAAGGCTCGGAGAGGGCTGAGAGAACTGAGAGTTCTGAGAGTTCTGAGAGTTCTGAGAGAACTGGGAGAACAGATAACTCAGAACTATCAGAAAGCTCAGAAGTTCAGCGAGCACTGCAATCCGAGAGACGAGCTCTTCACCGGGTTAGCCGAAGAGTGGTTGTTGATAACCGACGGCTCTATCCTAAGACTCAAATCTTTAGAAATATCAAACTGCGACAGTGAGGCATCAACATAAGCATCTATTACCGACAGGGCATAAACTCCTATCAAACAGAAGATGCTCAAGTCGCGATACTTGCGGTAATAGTCTTTACGACGCTTAAACAGGTTTTGGTATCTCTCCTTGTTTTCATCCGTTATCTGCATACCAAGATGCAAGAACTGATTATAGCTCTGCGTATTCGGATCATCGTCCATTATGTCCATGTAAGCCTGAGAATAGTCGCGAAACATCTGGTTGTTCCACCTCCAGGCATACGCACATCCAAGAATTCCTCCATATACGATAGGAAGTTTCCAGTATTTCCTGTTGTATATCTGTCCGGCACCGGGCAGCACTATCGCAAGCCACATGGCACGCTTAGGATCAGGAGCCCATGTTGCCCAATCGCGCTTCACCTTTTTCTTTGACATGGCAGAAAGGCTGTCCACCTTATTATATATAAGGGTGTCGGAAGAGTCGGAGGTATAAGACTCACATGACATACAAGACTCATATGACGACTCGGATGGCTTCGAGAAACCAGAGAAGTCAGAACAGTCTTGCAGTTCCAACAAAGTCGAGGATTCCGACTGTCGTATTATCGGTTCCTCAGCCCATACTGCAGCTGAAGCGACAACAGCCACGAGGCAAGAGAATATTCTTCTAATGTTGCTATACACGCTAAGCCGGATTAAATTATCATTCATGCGTTTTATCAAGAACCGCCAGGATATGTTCCAGTTCCTCGGCATTGGCAAACGGGATACTGATTTTCCCCTTTCCCTTTGCAGAACAGGTCATCTGCACCTTTGTAGAGAAGAATGTTGACAGCTTTTCCTTCAACACGTTGAACTCCTCAGGCAACGGATTGCTGGAAGCAATCACCTTCTTTCCGCTTACCACATTCTCGCCGCTGTTCAGCTGTTTTGCTATTTCCTCTACCTTACGAACAGAATATCCGTTTTTCTGTATTTCCTTAAACACCTTTATCTGCAGCGACGGAGAGTCGATGGAGAGCAGCGCACGAGCATGCCCCATATCAATCTCCTTCTTCTGCAAAGCCATCTGCACCTGAGCCGGCAGTTTCAGCAAGCGCAGGTAATTGGTAATTGCCGTTCGGCTCTTCCCCACACGCTCCGACACCTTTTCCTGTGTCATACCGGTATTCGAGAGAAGATGTTCATACGCCAAAGCAATTTCTATAGCATTAAGATCCTCTCGCTGGATATTCTCCACGAGAGCCATCTCCATTACATTCTCGTCCTTTATAGTACGGATATAAGCAGGGATAGCTGTCAGCCCAGCTATCTGCGATGCACGCCAGCGTCGCTCGCCGGCAATAATCTGGTATTTGTCGTCATCGACCTGCCTTAGGGTAATCGGCTGAATTATTCCAATCTCCCGAATACTGTTGGCAAGTTCCTGCAAAGCCTCCTGATCAAACTCCCTTCGGGGCTGGTTAGGATTAGCCTCTATCTTGTCGATGTCAATTTCATTAATCGTTGAGCTTCCCTGAGGACGCACGTCATCAGTTGATATAAGGGCGTCGAGTCCACGTCCCAAAGCGCTATATCTCTTATGTACTCCCATTTATATATTTACGTTTACTTACTTTGTTCGTTTTTGTTTATAATTTCCTTAGCCAAGGCAAGATGGTTCTTGCTTCCCGTAGAGTCGGCATCATAGAGGATAACAGGCAGTCCGTGGCTTGGCGACTCACTGAGCTTTACGTTTCGCTGTATCACAGTCTTGAACACCAGCTCCTGGAAGTGTCGTTTCACTTCATAGTAAATCTGATTGGCAAGGCGCAGACGACTGTCATACATCGTAAGCAGGAAACCTTCAATCTCAAGTTTCGGATTCAGTTTGCTCTTTATGATCTTTATAGTATTAAGCAGCTTGCTGATTCCTTCAAGGGCAAAATACTCACACTGTACAGGAATAATGACAGAATCGGCTGCCGTCAGCGCATTGACAGTGATAAGGCCAAGCGACGGAGAACAGTCTATCAGGATATAATCATAATCCCCTCTTATAGGCTGAAGCAAGCGTTTTATCACTTGTTCGCGATGGTCAAGATTAAGCATTTCTATTTCTGCGCCCACGAGGTCAATATGACTTGGAATAATGTCCAGTCCGTCGATATCGGTTGTATACACGGCATCCCTAACGTCGGCATGATCAATGATACACTCGTATAGAGAACAGTCAACATCCTTGGAGTTCACGCCGAGACCGCTCGAAGCGTTAGCCTGTGGGTCGGCATCGATTACGAGTACTTTCTTCTCGAGCGTTGCCAGCGAAGCAGCGAGGTTTATTGTGGTAGTAGTCTTTCCCACTCCACCCTTTTGGTTTGCCAATGCTATTATTTTTCCCATTTTATTCTTTCAATTATTGCAATAATAAGGTAATGCAGCCTAAGGAAACTGTCATTTCATGCTATTTATGACTGCAAAGATACATATTATTATGTGATAATCGGCGGATTTAAACCTTTTTTCGTACTTTTGCAAGCAAAAGAATTTTAATTTATGAAAAATAAAAGACCTTTAATACTGATTTCCAACGATGACGGGTATGAAGCAAAAGGCATAACAAGCTTGATTGAATATGTTCGAGGATTCGGCGATGTTATCGTATGCGCCCCCGAATCGGCACGTTCCGGATACTCTTGTGCATTCTCATCGGAAATGCCATTACGGCTTTCTCTGAAGCGTAAAGAGGAACATCTGCAGGTTTGGGCTTGCAATGGCACACCGGTAGACTGCACAAAGATGGCTTTCAGTCAGCTATGCGACAGGCGTCCGGACTTGGTTCTCAGCGGAATAAACCACGGCGACAACGCTTCTGTAAACACCCATTACAGCGGTACTATGGGAGTAGCTCGGGAGGGATGCATGAAAGGTGTTCCGTCGATTGCTTTCTCTCTATGCAACTATGATGCCGATGCTGACTTCAGTGCCACGTCGCGAATTATAAAGATTATCACCGGAAGGGTTCTTGAAGAAGGTCTGCCAAAGAATGTTTGTCTGAATGTCAACTTCCCCAATATCAAGGAGTTCCGCGGAGTAAAGGTTTGCAGAATGTGTAACGGCATCTGGGAAAACGAGGTCGTAAAGCAGCGTCATCCAAGAGGATACGACAACTATTGGATGGTTGGCGAATTCCGCGATACTGAACCTGATGCCGAGGATACCGACGAATGGGCGCTCGCTAACGGATATGTGGCTATTACTCCTACAACTATAGACATTACCGCTTATCAGGCTATGGACAAGATTAGGGAATGGGGGATTTGAAAAACGTTGAAAGATTGAAAAACGTTGAAAGATTGAAAGATTGAAAAACTAAAATGGTGGAAGAGTAAAATGAAATACTATCTTATTGCCGGTGAAGCAAGTGGAGACCTTCATGCCTCGCATCTTATGCAGGCTCTGAAAGACAAAGACGCGGAGGCACAGTTCCGTTTCTTCGGTGGAGACCTCATGTCTGCCGTCGGAGGAACACGCGTCAAGCACTACCGCGAACTTGCTTATATGGGGTTCATACCCGTACTTATGCATCTGCGCACGATATTCCGTAATATGGCTATATGCAAGAAAGATATTGCGGAGTATCAGCCTGACGTACTGATACTTATCGACTATCCGGGATTTAACCTGAGCATCGCCAAATATATTCACGCCAATACCAATATCCCTGTATATTATTATATTTCTCCTAAGATATGGGCATGGAAGGAATATAGGATAAAGAATATAAAAAGAGATGTTGACGAACTGTTCTCCATCCTTCCATTTGAGATAGACTTTTTCGAAAAGAAGCACCACTATCCTATACACTATGTAGGCAACCCTACTGCTGATGAAGTGGCAGAATTCAAAGCGGACTACAGAGAAAGTCCCGAAGAGTTCTGCAACAGACTCGGACTTGAGAACAAGCCTATAATAGCCCTACTCGCAGGAAGCAGGAAACAGGAAATCAAAGACAACTTGCCATATATGCTACAGGCGGCGACAGCGGTGGCTAAGGAAAAATACCAAATTGTCGTTGCCGGTGCACCGGGAATTGACAAAAGTATATACGACCAGTATCTCAACGGAAAGGCAAAGCTCGTTAGCGGAGAGACTTACGCATTACTCCGGCAAGCTCGTGCTGCAGCGGTAACAAGCGGTACGGCAACCCTTGAAACAGCACTTTTCAACGTGCCGCAGGTGGTTTGCTACAAGACTCCTATTCCTAAGGTCATCGCTTTCCTGAAGCGTCATCTTCTGAAGGTGAAATATATATCGCTCGTGAATCTGATAGCTAATCGCACGGTAGTTACCGAACTCGTTGCCGACTCTTTCAGTACGGAAAATATCAAAAATGAACTCGAAAAGATAACCAATGAGGGCAAGGCAAGGGAAGACATGCTTAAAGGTTATGCCGAAATCCACAACACTCTTGGTGAGAAACGTGCCGCAGAAAATGCTGCTGACATTATGATTGAAAAGCTGAAAAGCGGTAAAGGGAAGGCTGAAAAGGAAACCATCTAATAAGGCTATACCAACCAAAGGTAGATAAAGAAAAAACAATTTTATAAAAACAAAGAAAAAACAAGATAATGACAAAAGTAAGAATCAAGACAACTGAGGGTGACATCCTTGTTCGCCTCTACGATGAGACTCCCAAACATCGCGACAACTTCATAAAACTTGCCAAAGAGGGATATTTCGACGGAACGCTGTTCCATCGTGTCATCAAAGACTTCATGATTCAGGGAGGAGACCCCGACAGTAAAGGAGCACCTAAAGGCAAGATGCTCGGAACCGGCGGACCGGACTATACGATACCGGCTGAATTCGTTTACCCGAAACTCTTCCACAAGCGCGGAGCTTTGAGTGCTGCACGTCTTGGAGACGAGGTTAACCCTAATAGAGAGAGCAGCGGAAGCCAGTTTTATATTGTTTGGGGAAAGACTTACAAGCCGGCAGAGCTGAAGCAAATGGAGAAGCAATTGGAAATGCAACAGGAACAGGCTATCTTCAACCAACTTGCAAAAGAGAACCATGACAAGATTATGGATCTGAGACGCAACCGCGACCGCGCCGGACTTCAAGAGCTACAAGACGAACTCATTGCCGAGACAAAAGCTATAAGCATGGAAAAAGGCAAGCCTACGTTTACCGACGAACAGCGGGAGACGTATACCACAATTGGCGGAACGCCGTTCCTCGACAATCAATATACCGTGTTCGGCGAGGTGGAAGAAGGACTTGACGTTGTTGAGAAGATACAAAACTGCGAAACTCTGCGTGGCGACCGTCCTAAGGAGGACATAAGCATGGAAGTAGAAGTCGTAGAAGAATAATTATTCTTTATAAAATCCAAGACCGAGTATCTAAGATTTCTTTTTGATACAAGATGACAAATATAGAAGAAATAGAGGAAAGACTGCAGCATAAAGGGGTGAAGCCTACCGCCAACCGCATTCTTGTATACAAGACGCTGGCAGGACTCGACCACCCGGTAAGTCTATCCGACATAGAGGCATTGCAACTCTCGATGGACAAGTCGAGTATTTTCAGGGTACTCACTCTGTTTCACGAGCACGACGTGGTACATTCGTTTGAAGACGGACGCGGAATACTCAACTATGAACTATGCCTTAGCGACGGAGCATGCAACATGAAAGACAGTCATGTGCATTTCTATTGCGAATCATGCCAAAAGTCGTTCTGTCTGGAGGATATACATATCCACGACTTGAAATTGCCGGAAGGCTTCCATGCCCACTCGCTATCGTTTGTCGTAAAAGGAGAATGCCCTGAATGTAGAAAGAAGAACCATCATTTGTAGATTCTCATTTCGACATAAAGGGCAAACATACCTTTTTATAAAAAACTCTCAAGCCATCAGGCTAAGAAAGAGAAAATCATCAAGCTTTCGCCGTGTTTAAAGCCCTCATGGCATTAAGCACGGCGATAACCGTAACACCTACATCTGCAAAAACTGCCATCCACATTGTTGCCAAGCCAAAAGCGGCAAGTATGAGAACCGCAAGTTTTACGGAAATGGCAAATGCCACATTCTGCCTCGCAATACCGATAGTGTTGCGTGCTATTCTTATTGCCAACGCTATTTTAGAAGGTTTGTCGTCCATCAACACAACATCGGCAGCTTCGATTGCGGCATCTGATCCCAAGGCACCCATTGCAATACCTACATCAGCGCGTGCCAATACAGGAGCGTCGTTAATGCCGTCGCCAACAAAAGCGACATTACTTTTTTTATTCTCGCTATTCAGAATTTCCTCCATCTTGTCTACCTTATCGGCAGGCAACAGCTCGGCATGACACTCGTCCACTCCAAGTTCTTTAGCCACATACTCGCCTACTTCATTCCTGTCGCCTGTAAGAATAACCGTTTTCTTTATGCCACAATTCCTGAGACCGTCAATAGCCTCCCTGGCATCAGCCTTTACAACATCCGACACTACGATATGTCCGGCATATACACCATCGACAGCCACATGAACGATAGTGCCCACCTTATGACACTGATGCCACTCCACACCAATACTGTCCATCAGTTTACCGTTGCCTACAAACACTTCTCTTCCGTTGACATGAGCTTTAACTCCTTTTCCGGCAATTTCTTCTACATCCTCCACATTACAGCCATCATCCTCATTGCCAAAAGCCTCTTTCAGCGACATCGCAATAGGATGCGTGGAGAATCTCTCCACATGGGCAGCAAGATGCAAGAGTTCGTTGTCGTTAAAATCATTGGGATGGATAGCCTCAACCTCGAATTTGCCCTTCGTCAAGGTTCCGGTCTTGTCAAACACCACAACTCCGGTTTTTGCCAACGCATCCATATAGTTTGAACCTTTTATTAGAATACCACGCTTTGAGGCTCCGCCAATACCGGCAAAGAAGGTTAGCGGCACGGAAATAACAAGAGCACAGGGGCATGACACCACGAGGAAGGTGAGAGCCCTACCCAACCATACTGGCAAGGCTGCCATATAACTGCCGTAAAAGAACGGAGGCAAGAAAGCAAGCAGCAAAGCTACATAAACGACGATTGGGGTATATACATGTGCGAACTTGGCTATAAAGGTCTCGCTCTTCGACTTGTTTTCATTTGCATTCTCCACGAGATCAAGAATCTTGCTTACGGTAGACTCGCCATAAGTTTTCTCTACCCTGACTTTTATCACTCCCGACAAGTTTACGCAGCCCGACACAACCTTATCGCCTTCAAGTACATCACGTGGCATTGTCTCTCCTGTAAGCGCCATAGTGTCAAGACTCGTTTTGCCGCTCTCCACAATTCCATCGAGAGGCAGTTTCTCGCCGGGCTTCACTACTACAGTCTCGCCAATCTTCACCTCTTCCGGCTTAACGACAATTGTCTCCCCGTTTCTTACCACGTTTGCCGTATCAGGGCGAATCTCCATAAGATGCGAAATCGACCTTCGACTGTTGTCTTCGGCGTAATCCTCAAACAGTTCGCCAATCTGAAAGAAGAGCATAACAAACACAGCCTCCGGAAATTCCGTCTCGGCTCCAGGCAGGAAGCCAATAAGCAAAGCTCCAATGGTAGCAACACACATAAGGAAGTCCTCATCGAAGACTTCCCCCTCCATAATCCCCTCTATTGCCTCTCCGATAACATCATAGCTGATGAGCAGGAAAGGTATGAGATATACAATCAGCAGTTGCCAGACTTCAAGTCCCATGGTTTTTTCAACCACAACAGCCGCAACGAGCAACACGGCAGTGAGAATAATTCTCAATAGTTTTTTCTTGTCCATATATTTTATGTTTTAGTTTTCTGCCGCAAAATTATGAACAAAGTTTTGCAATCGGGTTGCAAACTACCTTTTCACCCCTCTTACAGCCTCTGCCTCAAGCGGATTCTCTGGCCAATAATGCTTAGGATACCGTCGTTTTAATTCTTTCCGAACTTCAAAATATGTTGTATTCCAGAAGCTTTCCAAATCTTGAGTGAGTTGTACGGGTTTAAATCCTGGCGACAGCAATTCCATCAGCAATGGTTGCCGTCCGTCATTCACGCATGGAGTCTTCTCCATACCAAAGCACTCCTGCAGTCTGACGCTCAATACAGGAACAGCCGCTCCCTGTCTGTAATCAACCTTTATTCTGCTTCCCGTAGGCACCACGATATGAGTGGGAGCAAGGCGTTCTATCTGCATCTGCAAATCATACGGAATCATCGCCCAAAGAACATCATACATGTTGATTTTTTTCAGTTCTGCAACATTTTGCCTAATCTTCCCATTATTCTCCAGATAAAACGGAAGCCATTCGTCGGCAGTTTCAAGGATATGCGAAGTGGATAGATCCGGCAACGATAGTTCCGGATGCCATTCTGCCACTTTCATCACTCTTAGCTGAAGTCTGGAAACATTATCATTCCAGTCGAACATGCCCGTTCCGTCTTTTTTTGCGGCATTGCAAACCACATCCACAATAGTCTTCCTGTCGATATCCGCAATAGGATTACTGTCAACAACCAGACACCCCATACGCTTTTCCCTCTGTGCCACGACACAACCCATCTTGCTGTTCCACGACACATTATCATAGGAATAAACAGGCAAGTCGCTTTTCTCTACAGGAGCAGCGAGGAATACCCTACCAGACTTACCGTGAGAATACAAAGAAGCAACGGCAATCCAGGGATATGCCGACATGGAGTCAGCCAAATCCAACTTTACATTTTCTCCACTTGCCAAGCGGAAGTTGCCAGCATCGTCAAGAGCCATGGCAACACGCTCCGGATAGGCATTCGCCACAAGAATACCCACGCAAGACGGAACAACATCGGTATTATCCTCAGCCACTCTAACCATCCTTCGGTATTCTTGAGCTATCAAGGCAATACGTTTCCATTTGCCAAGCGATTGGCGTTTCCTGCTTCCTCGCAACGAAGATATACGCATGGAGATATCCGTATCGGCGGAATTCGCCATCGGGTCTTTTTCTTCGAGTAAAGCGGCAATGTCGCATGCCAGACTCTTCAGCTCTGGAGTTCTACAACTCAATATCATCTTGGCAATTCGGGGATGGCAAGGCATGGCAGCCATCTGTTTTCCGAGTGGTGTTATATTCCCGTCAGCCCCGATAGCCCCAAGCAGACGAAGCAGCTTTAACGACTGCGCCACTCTGCCTTTATCCGGCGGAGTGAGCCACGGCAACTGCCATATATCATTTTCGCCAAAGGCTGCAACTTCGAGAGCAAGCGGAGCGAGGTCAATGTATTCAATCTCCGGGCGTCGCTGGTCTTCCATTTTGTGTTCCTCCACCTGTCGCCAAAGTCTGTAGCACACACCGTCTTCCAATCGTCCGGCACGTCCCGTTCGCTGAACCATCATATCACGACTGATTTCTACCGTTTCGAGATGACTCAATCCGCTTCGAGCATCAAAAGCCAAGTGTCGGCATAATCCTGAGTCGACAACAATTCTGACTCCTTCGATAGTAAGCGATGTCTCGGCAATAGGAGAGGCAATTACCACCTTGCGCCTTCCGTCCGGCAGTGGCATTATTGCCCTGTGCTGTTGCTCAGGAGAGAGATTTCCGTATAGTGGGAATACTACTGTTCCTTCCATCGAGTCGCCAAGTAATTCCACGCAACGCTGAATCTCTCCCTGTCCCGGAAGGAACACGAGGATATCTCCCTCTTGCTCATGCAAAACACGCGACACGACACGAGCGACAATTCTTGCAGAATCGGTGAGCAGATCATCGAATCCGTTCTGTGCCTCGTCGGCATATTCCACTCTCACCGGGAACATTCTCCCGCTGCACTCTATCAAAGGAGCATTCATGGCTTTGCATATTGCCGACGCATCAATTGTAGCCGACATGACCACAATTTTCAGATCGTCGCGCAACAGCTGTTGTGAATACCGGCAAAGAGCGAGAGACAGATCTGTATTTATGCTGCGCTCATGAAACTCATCGAAGATTACCGTATCCACTCCATCGAGAGTAGGGTCGGCAACGAGCATACGGGTCAGTATCCCCTCTGTAATTACCTCTATACGGGTCTGGACAGATACCCTACTTTCGAATCTCACCCTATAACCTACGGTCTGCCCCACTCCTTCGCCAATCATTTCTGCCATTCGGCATGCTATCTGTCGTGCGGCGATACGTCGTGGTTCGAGCATAAGGATTTTACCATTTCTCTTACTTCCGGCATTTACAGAAAGTGGAAGGAGTGTAGACTTTCCGGCTCCTGGCGGTGCGGTAACTACAACCGTAGTGTTACCCTCAAGAGTATCATTAAGTTTGCCGCTGATATCAGCAGCAGGCAAAAAGGAATATTTTCTGATTATCTCGTCAAATGTCATGATGTTCGAATTCATAAAGACCAAGTGGTCTGCAAAAATACCAAATAAATTCCGAACTTCATATTAAAAGGCTATGGATAATCAAGAAAGCCATCAGAATTTTTTCAACAGTTCATTTACAACTGTCAATAGTTCCGGCAAACCATTTTTTATAGTATCAAAGACGATAACTTCATCAATATTGGCATATTCATGAGAAATTAGATTTCTCATTCCATATATAGCTTGCCACGGAATATTTTTATATTCTTCCAAGGGATTCCCTGGAATTTTCAGAAGTCTGCCAACATCTTCTCCTATCACTTGTAGTCTCATCACACAAGCATTAAAAGCCATATAGTTTGTGGGCGACAATAAGAAAGCATCTGCAGAATCAATATGAGCACTCCATTCCGTTATCAGCAAAATAGACTCTTTAATCTCTTCAAGTTTATCATGTACAGAATTATTATACATATACTGCTTCCCTATTTATATTATCCAACAGCATAGGTCGCAAGGTATTACGTAACCTTATCAGATCTACATTACAACGAAGAAGCTTCTCAAGTGCTTTATGTAATTCGAACATAAGCAGAAGCGTTGGATTTCTTATTTCTACAACAATATCCACATCACTCTCATCGGTATTCTCCCCCCTTGCAACAGAGCCGAAGATACCGAGTTTGACAATTCCGAAACTTTCTCCAGAATGTTGTTTGAAAATTGATAATTTTTCCTTGCATTCTTTTAGTGTTACCATAACTGAAGAAATTTAATGCACAAATGTACATAATTATCACAAAAATACCAAATAAATTCCGAACTTCATATAAAAATGCGTATCAAAAACCGGAGACATTACTTTAACGACTCTGTTTCTGATACGCAAGCAAGTTCTATAAAAGTTATGCTAAAGTATATTCTATTTCTCTCTCAAGAAGCGGTAGCCGAACCTTTCACAGGCGGCACGCTCCAGTTCCTCTCTGAATTCCGGAGCTGCGATGCGTATCAGTTCATGGGCACGCTGTGCAAGGTCCTTGCCTTTCAGGAAAGCTGCTCCATATTCCGTAACGACATACTGCGTCTGGAAACGTGTGGTAACCACTCCTGCACCTTCTGTCAATACCGGTTTTATCTTTGATATTCCCTTGCCCGACGTGGCAGTCATGGCGATGAAAGTCTTTCCGCCTTCCGACAAGGCTCCGCCATACATAAAGTCGTGCTGTCCGCCAACGCCAGAGAAGAGCCGTGTTCCGATGGAGTCGGCACACACCTGTCCGGTCAAGTCTACTTCGATAGCCGAATTTATCGACATCACCTTAGGGTTCTGCCTAATGCGGAACGGATCGTTGGTCCATGCCACATCCTTGAAAATCATGTCCTCGTTATAGTCCATATACTCATAAAGTGCCTTCGACCCGAGGGCGAGCGAGGCAACGCTCTTTCCCGGCATCACCACTTTCTGCGAGTTGTTTATCACTCCGCTCTTTATCAGCGGCAACACTCCGTCGGTCATGGCTTCCGTGTGCAGTCCGAGGTTCTTATGGTCTCTGAGTCCGTTGAGCACGGCATTCGGTATTCCGCCCACGCCAATCTGCAGCGTTGCCCCGTCGGGGATAAGTTCGGCGATAAACTGTCCTATTTTCTTCTCCTTCTCGTTAGGCACCGCCGTAGGCACCTCCACCAACGGGTCGTCCACCTCCACACAGGCATCGATGTCATCGATGTGTATAAGTGGGTCGCCATACGAAAACGGCATCTGTTTGTTCACCTGGGCGATGATAGTCTTTGAACATTCCGCAGCACTAAAGGCAAGGTCTGCCGACACTCCATAACTGCAATATCCTTCTTTGTTTGGCGGCGAAACATTGAGCAGCGTTACATCGAGCGGCAGATACCCCTCGCGGAAGAGAGCCGGCACCTCACCGAGGAAACACGGAATGATCTGTGCCTCGCCACGGTCTACCGCCTTACGTATGCTGTTGGCGATAAACAAGCTGCGCGGTATGAAGCTGTCGCGCAGTTCCGTAGTGGCATACGGGGCATCCCTTCTGCCTATGGCAAAGGCAGAATACATCTCCACGCCCTCAAGTTCCTTGCCACGAGCCGTTATGGCGTCTATCAGCACCTCCGGTATCGAAGTGCTGCCTTGTATAAACACACGGTCGTGGCTCTTTATCAGTTTTGCCGCTTCGGCGGCAGATACATAATTCGGTTTCATTTTCTAAACTTTTTTTTAATGAAGAATGAAGAATTGCTTCGCTTTTTTAATGAAGAATGAAGAATTGCTTCGCTATGCTCAGCGAAATGAAGAATGTTGTTTACTCTTTTTGTACGGAAATGAGAAATAAAGGTAACTTTCATTCTTCACTCTTCATTCTTCATTCTTCACTCTTCATTCTTCATTCTTCATTCTTCATTCTTCATTCTTCATTCTTCACTCTTCATTCTTCACTCTTCATTCCGGTCGAACACCTCCAGTCGTTCGTCGAGCAAAGGATAATGCTCATCCCGAAGCATCGACGTGCACACACGTATTCCCTGCTGCTCGCTACCCGTAGTGCGGAGCGATATTGCCGCCACGCCATAGCGCACGAGTTCGGCAAGAAGGTCATCTCCCGAAAATCCCTTTCTGCCGATGGTAAAGAAGAACCCGTCGCTAACGTCCTGGTCAAGGTCTTTGTCGTAGACGATATGGAAGCCGTGGCGCAGGAACACCTCTTTCAGCTTTGCCGCGCGACGCGCATATTCTCTGTTTTCGGTAACGAAATCCAGCTGTCCGTCGCATGCCGCCTTATACATAGCGGCAAGAGCGCATTGTGCCGAATGGCATACGCCAGACGAGAGAGTATACAATATGGTATAAATAAAAGCCCTGCCGAGAGTGTCCATGCCAAGAGTCTCCTTCAGATATGGATAAGCCCTGTCGTAGAGTTTGTTGCTTATCGCCACCGTTGCCACCCGCTCTCCGGCATAGCTGAAAATCTTTGATGCCGAGAGCATAAGCATGTAATTGTCGGTATAGCGCGCCACCGTACTCTGATATGGCGGCTCGAAAGGTTTTCCGATATACTTCCTTGAGTCCATACCGAGATAAGCAAGGTCTTCGATAACCACGGCATCATATTTCGTGGCAAGTTCACCGATATATTGCAGTTCCTCCTCCGTGAAGCATACCCACGAAGGGTTGTTCGGGTTGGAATACAGGATAGCGGCGATGTTTCCCTTTTCAAGATGGCGCTCCAGTTCTTCGCGCAGTTTCTCGCCACGGTAGTTGTACACGTCAAACGTGTCGCGTTTGTATCCCAAGACCTTTGCCTGAAGCGGCTGCACGGAGAAACCCGGATTGATAAACAGTATCGTGTCTTTTTCCCGACAGAGATGCGTGGTAACGATAAACGAGGCGAAGGTGCCCATCATCGACCCCACCGTAGGCACGCAGCCGTCGGGCTTTACGTCGATATCGAGAAATGCCTTTACGAAGCGCGACGCCTCTCTTTTCAGCGGAGCGATACCGGCGATGTTAGGATATTTGTTTGCCACGCCATTGTCGAGCGCCTCCTTCTGTGCCTCTATTCCTATGCGGCTCGCCTCCAGTCCCGGCGATCCCATTTCGAGATGCACAAACTTCTGTCCGGTAATCTTTTCCAGTTCTTCAGAGAGGGCTACAGTCTGTCGTATCGTAGCATTCCCCACCGACGGGATGTGCATTTTCTCGAGCACGTCATCAACGGTTTTCTTGTCAAACGGAATATTCATAAGCCATTACTTTTTTATGTGTTCGTCAGCCACGGCAAGTCCGGCACGGAATGCCTTGAGATTCATTTCCACTATGGCGTCGCCCTTACGTGAGAACACGCTGCGTATGCCCTGTTCTATCTTCTCCACCTCGATACCGAGGAACGGCGAGGCAGCACCAAGCAACACTATGTTTGCACAGCGTGGCGAGGCAACCTCCTTGGCAATCTTGTCCACATCGAGCGATACATGATGGTCGATAGCCTTGATGCTCTGCAGCAGGGTGTCGAGTTCCGGATAGTTCGGGATATTGACAAACGGGGCGGTGTTGGTGATAATCCATCCCTCTTTTTTCAGATACGGCAGATAGCGCATCGCCTCCATCGGTTCGAGCGAGATGATGAGGTCTGCCTTGCCCAGGGGGATGAGGTCGCTGGCAATCGGTTCCGAACTGATGCGCAGGTTAGACTGCACGTCGCCGCCGCGCTGACTCATGCCGTGCACCTCTGCCTGCTTGATATAAAGGTTCTCCTTTATGGCGGCTGCTCCTATAATGGTGGCAATGGAGAGGATGCCCTGTCCTCCCACTCCCGAAAGAATGATATCTGTATTCATAATATGCGTCCTCCTTATTTTTTCTTGTTGTGGCGGCGAGCCGTCTGTATGCATTCGCGGCGCGGGATAACCACGCTCACTCCGGTATATCTAATCTCCTGACGTATCACGTCTTCCATCTCCTTCATGTTCTGCGGCAGCGGAACGACCACTCTTACATGTTCCGGTTCCACGCCGATGCCGCGACAGATGCTCTCTATCCTTCCCGTTCCGGCAGAGTCCTGTCCGCCGGTCATTCCCGTGGTGAGGTTGTCGGAGATGACGACCACGATGTTCGACTTCTCGTTTACGGCATCGAGCAGTCCGGTCATTCCGGAATGAGTGAATGTGGAGTCGCCGATCACGGCAACCGACGGATACTGTCCGGCATCTGCCGCTCCCTTTGCCATCGTTATCGAGGCTCCCATGTCTACCACGGAGTGCAGCGCCTGGTATGGCGGAAGGAATCCGAGCGTGTAGCATCCGATGTCGCCGAACACCCTGCTGTTGTTGTATTCTTTCAACACATTGTTGAGTGCCTCATACATAAAGCGGTGGCCGCAGCCCTGACACAATGCCGGCGGACGCGGCACTACGAGTTCGCTTGCCGGGAACACTTCTTCGTCTTTCAGTCCGAGAGCCGATATGATATTGTCGGGGGTAAGCTCTCCTGTGCGCGGCACATCGCCCGAGAGTCTGCCCTTTATCGTAATGTTCTGCTCCAACACTCCGCGCAGCATCTCTTCCACCACGGGTTGTCCGTCTTCGAGCACGAGCAGGGCGTCGCACTCCCGGGCAAGCTGTCTTATCATCTTTACCGGCAGCGGATATTGCGACACTTTGAGCACCGGATAGGGGCACCCGTCCTTGAAATGCTCCATAAGATAGTTGTAGGCTATTCCGCAGGCTATGATGCCGAGCGACTTGTCCATGCCGTCAACAAGCTTGTTGTATTTTGAGTTTTCCGCCTCTTCCACGAAGTCCTTCTGCATCCCTGTAAGGCGAACGTTGCGTTTGCGTGCCACAGCCGGCAGCAACACCCAGTCTTTCGGGTTCGAGGGATACGACATAGGGTTTTGCGCCCTCACCTCTGCCGTCTCTACCACGGCGCGCGAGTGTGCCATTCTCGTAACCATCCTCAACACCACGGGCACTTTGTATCGTTCCGACATGGCGAAGGCGTCTTTCATCATGTCATACACCTCCTGTTGTGAAGAAGGTTCAAACACGGGCACCATGGCAAACTTACCGTAGAACCTGGAGTCTTGCTCGTTCTGCGAGGAGTGCATCGAGGGGTCGTCGGCAGCCACCACCACGAGTCCGCCGTTTGTTCCCGTCATGGCGGAATTCACGAAAGCGTCGGCACACACGTTCATTCCCACATGCTTCATGCAGACCATGGCTCGCTTTCCCATATACGACATTCCGAGTGCTTCCTCCATTGCGGTTTTCTCGTTTGCCGACCACCGGCAGTGTATTTTTCTCTCTGCTGCCAACGGGTTGCCTTGAATATACTCTGTAATTTCAGTAGATGGAGTTCCGGGGTAAGCGTATACTCCCGAAAGTCCTGCGTGAATGGCTCCCAGGGCTATAGCCTCGTCGCCAAGTAGCAATAGTTTTTCATCCATATAGGTAAAGGTTTTTAATTATGGTGCAAATATATATTTTTACTTGATTTAAAACAAGTAAAAACTTATTTTTATGCAAAAAAACGATTAAGCGAGCGCAATGAAAGTTTACTTTCAGATTGCCGAGCGTGAGTTTTTTATTCAAAAAAACGATTAAGCGAGCGCAATGAAAGTTTACTTTCAGATTGCCGAGCGTGAGTTTTTTATTTTCAAAAATACAGCAGCAAAACTTGTTGCCATGTTCTGCTAATGCATTGAAGGTCGTATTTGAAAATACGGAATCAATTCACCCAATTCGCAGATTACCCTCTGTTTATTCGCTCCACCAATTCGTTAGGTGTGAGTATCTCCATCTTTGAGAAGCCAAACCACTTTTTACCCAAGTCCTTGATGGAAGCCCCTATATGATATACATCATCGTCTATGCAGAGAAAGCGGTCGTGTGATAGGCGGAAAGTTTCGACATCAATCGGTGCATATTGGGCGTTATGACGGTCAATGTCAAGCTGGAACTGACGACTAATCTGCTGAGTATAGATGACAGCAGATACACTTTCTTCTCTTTTATCAAGCAATGTCAGTACAGTTTCGTCCACATAGTTGTCAATAAGAATGATTCTCTTCTTCGCACTCTTAATCAAATCTTACACAAAAGTATAGGCATCATAAATTTGCCCATTATAGAAAACACCCTGCTTCGGCTTCGCATTCCCCCCGTCCAATCTGCGGAACACCTCATCAATACGCTTGTCTGTTTCTTGCTGATGTTCTTGCATTTCCAATTGGTGATATTCCATCGTTGAAAGCCGTTGGAAAACTTCTGCGTTTGTCGTCATGAAACGTCTCATTGCAACAAATGCATCCATAATACGTATGCTCACACGAATTGCTGTCTCACTTCTGAGAACCGTGGAGAGCATAGCCACTCCCTGTTCCGTGAAAGCATACGAGCGAGCTGTTGAGTGTTTCAAGCTATTGAACCGGTCGCAATTTGCGACCAGTTCAGCCATTTCCTCTTTAGTCAGTTGGAAACGAAAACGTTCTGGGAAACGCTCTATGTTACGCTTTACGGCTTCATTTAATCTTTTGGTCTCCACACCATAAAGTTCAGCTAAGTCTCTGTCTATCATAATCTGCTTTCCACGAATTGACATTATCCGACTTTCTATAGGAGTGGCAACTATAACCTCATTATTTTGTAACCGGTCACAATTTGTGACCAGTTCGCCTTTATATTGATGTCCTGTGTTATTTGCCATTGTTACATTCTTTATTTACGCCACAAATATAATACTTTATAGTGATAATCCATCAAAAGCAAAAGGTTTTTGAATGAGACAACATCTATTTAGACAAAATAAAATTGGTTCTTCCGGAAAATGGAGTGATATTATTTTCCCGCAGATTACACAGATATCACGGATTTTCCATGCGGACAGTAAGACAATATCAAAAAG
>DCBP01000113.1:18798-41929 GCA_002314055.1 Prevotella sp. UBA1104 | reverse complement strand
AATGTTTTGTTGTTTGTATAAACTAATTGTGAATAGCTACTTATTAAAAACATGGAAATCTTTTGTTAAAACAAAAATGTATATAACTTTGCAGCGTCAATCATCGGAACCGCCCCGGAGAATGACGCTGCAAAACTTATGGCGGAAACATGAAACTTTGGAGAGATGAAAAACAATGATATGAGGAAAAAAGTGAAAACAGTAAAAATAACCTGTACTTTTGCAGCCGTTGCGATAATGCTGATGACGGCTTGCGCAAGCGTAAGAAAACCGGAACATATGAGAGTGGCGCCGCTGGACAGCGGACTGAATCTTGATTCGCTCACAGACTGTACCGTTGCCGTGGGCTTCAAAGCCGCCGACATCGACTGGAATGACGGGAGAATGACGTGCAGCGTGTTCAGTAAGGATCTGTATGATGCAGTGGACGTTAGTCGTATGCGCCCTGGCGACACCCTGATTTATGAAGGCAAGCCGATGGTGATTGTGTCTGTTAAGGATAACAAAGGAGCGAAAACTGTAAATGGCGGTATTGAGAATGGCGGAGCTGAACTGGTGGCAAACGGTGGCGGAACGTATCGCACGATGCTTATGGACGATTACTCGGTACATACGAATCTGGGGAAGACAAAGCTTAGACTTGCCAAGGATTTGACTTTAGTCGACTGTGGAGCTGACTTCCGTGATCCTTCGGATACGGTTCGCTCAAACTTCAAGGATTACTTAGACCGACTTCCAGATTACCGCAAAGACAACTTCAACTGCCTAAATACCGAACTGGTAATCAAAAATGGTTTTGTTACGGAGATTCACCGCAGGTGGACCCCTTAAATAAAAAAAATTTTTTTTCGTCATTTTACCCTCACACCCTCACTAATCGGTGGTAACTTGTTATATAACAATAGATTATATGTGTGAGAGTAAGTGTGAGGGTAGAAGTCTGACCCCTCACACTTGAAAAAATGTTTGTCTATATACAATTTTGCTATTTTGTCATTTTTACCGTCTTTCTTGTTCCATCGGCAAACTTAATAAGCTTCAGGTAAATTCCATTCGCACCCTTTTCGCTTGTTCTTGTTCCGTCGATATTAAAATACTCCTCGGCAACAATATTGCTCTCATCGATAACTCCAGCTATCGATGCCGGAATGTCGCTCTTCAGACAGTAGCGTCCAGTGTTGAACACAGTGCAGTCGCAAATATCCTTCGGATTATAGTTTCCGACAAAAGCCACGACCTCTACATCACGTGGCTCAACTGGAACATCCCTGCCATACTTCTCTTCCGAATAAAGAGATGATTCTACCGATTCAGGCAGTGTATAAGAATATTTCTTTTGTGCTTTGTTGTCAGAGAACGTTAACTCCTCACCAAATAAAGGAGTAACACTTGCACGATAAACATGGCGGTGCTTGAAAGTGTCAGACGAGTAGCCAGCCTGGTGATGGTGCAGTATGCTGTCTTGAACGATATACACCATGAGACGAGGGTTTGTAGACAGGGCATCGAACACATCGTCTTTCTCCACATCCACAGTTATGTCAAGTCTGCGCGATGCCGCATCGTAAGTGCATGTTGGAGTTACGCCGACAAAGGCAGGACGCTTCGTGATGTAGGAAAGTACCGGACTGAACGTATCGGCATAGCCCACAGACATTACCGGACTGTTGGGTCTGCCGCCGAGAATCTCCTTACACAGCTCGTCGTAAAGTCTGTCGAGCATTGCGGCAGGCGCATAGCAGCCACTTGGACCATAAAACCATTCCATCGAAACATCGTCAGGTGTAGTCAGAAAATCGTATCTGTATCCGGCATGGTGGGTTACCTGTATCACGTTCTTGTCGAAGCCCTGCTCCATACATTGCTCAATTGTATTAATTGCGCGCGGACAGTTGCCGCACTCCTCGGTGCTGAACTCTTCGAGCAGAACGTTATGGTAGAATGTGGTGTTTCTTCTGTCGTAAGTAGACATGTATACGGTTGCTGTGTTGTCGGCAGCGTATCCGTCGCCATCAGCAAAGACTTCCACCGATACCGGAATTCTTACGCCCTTGGAAACCACATCCGACGTGAAACTGATGTCTATAGTATCGCGCCCGAAAGCGTCGAGCTGTTTCCCGGAACTACCCTCAGCCACATTCTTGCCGTTGATGCTGCAAGCGTAGCGGTAGCCGCCGATGACGGAATTAGAGATATTCTGCACACCGATCTTTGCCGTGAACGGTTTCCCAAGCTCCGTCACCTTGTCGAATGTCGTTCCTGTAACGCCAAGATTAATCTCCGGCACGTTCTCGCCCTCGATAACGAGTTCGATGCTCAGCGAACCTATATTATCGCTACTTTTGTCCGTCCATTCGCCGTTTTTTGCCACCCAATAGCCATTGCTGTTTACAGGACCAGCTACCGACATGCATTTTGCCGTAACTTCCTGTTCGAAAGAATATCCCACAACAATATCCTCAGTGCCGCTCACAGTGCCGCCGTCTATTGTTACGTCGTTCCATCCCGCCGTTGGCGATGCTATATTAGCCGATGCAATATCCGCGCCGTCGAGCGAGTTTCTCACCCATCCGCACATTCCCGAAAAGCCGTCAGTCTGCACCAGACCGATTCTTATTCCCGTAACCCGAGCTCCGGTATACTTAGCCAGTTGCTCTTTAGGTATCACCACGGCAGCGGATATCGTGCCGTTTCCTGTCTTGCCGTAGCCCTTCTCGCTCATCTGTCCCTCGCAGGGCCCGAAATGAAAAGCGGCAGCATCCGCCATGCCGCAGGCCGTCGCCCACAGGCACACGCATGCTGCTGCCCTCATGATATATTCTATGAACTTCGTCATAAGTTTATTTCTCTATTTACAATTTATTTCATCACTTTGAATGTTTTGCCGTTTTTCTTCACGATATACACGCCAGCCTTGACAGGATAGTCCATGCGCATGCCGTCGAGAGTAGTGTAGGTGGCAGTTGCATCAGTCTCACCCTTCACCGAACTTATTGCCATTGCCTCAGGAGAATAAACGGTGATAGTATTTGATTCCTCGCTGGCTTTGTCGCCGAATGTTCCGGTAACGGTATATTCAAATTTATCGTTGCCTGTAAATGGTACTTCCATCTTATACGATGTTGCGTCGTATGGCAGAGTGACAGTGCAGTAAGGCAATGTATATGTATCATCCTTTTTCAGATCAGCTGTTGCCTTCATGTTTGTGAAGATTACGATGTCGCCCCCCTCTGCAGCATCGATTATCTGGAATATAAGGCGCGAATCCTTGCTGCCGCCGCTGATTTCCACATCGAACGGACTTCCAGACTTTGAAACTTCAAATACTTTTGCACCTTCGTTAAAAGTAATGCTGTTGCCGGCTCCGAGTTTTCCGAAACCAACTTTCACCTGAGCGTCATCCACGCTTGTCATTGCAGTGCCGCTAATCTTTGCCTTGCCCTCGCCAATGGTGAAGTCGGCAACCGGACCGAACAATGCACCAGGCAGTCCATAGCTCTCATACATGTTTGTTATACCGAACATTCCTGTATAGCCCACGCCGAGTAAAGTGCTCCAGCCTGGAGTGTTAAACAGATTGTCGAGACTTACCGGAGTAACGAAGTCCGCAGTCTGCACCGTTCCCTTAGGGTCGTTCATGCTATAAGGAATCTGGCTGAAATCTTCATTGATATATGTAAGAGTCTCGCCGTCCTCAGTTGCGGTATGAGTGCGCACGAACGACGCCTTGTAGTTTGCTGCATATAGAGATGACTCCCAGTTGGCTGTAAAGCCCGATGTTGTAACATCAGTAGCAGCCAGTGCCACAGGGGCATCAACCTTCGACACGCTTGGAGTGGTATAACCTCTTGCCGGGAATGACTTGTCGTCGCCGTTTGTTGCCGTAACCCTTACGATATATTTGTGAGACGGGATAATCTGGAACGAAAGTTTGGCAGTAGGCTCCGATACCGTTGTCGTAGCCACTACTTGTTCATCAGATGTACTTTTCTTTCCCTCGAAATTATCATCGAGGAGTTCCACGTAATATTCTGTAGCTCCATCCACGGCATCCCATGTAGCAGTAAGTTCGCTGCCGCTTGTTGTCGTTAGCTTCACATTCTTAGGCTCAGTCAGAGGATAGGTTAGCTTCTCGAGTTTCACGTTGTCCACAAGCACCTTGCCTTGCCATCCAAGGAACATCACCGAGGTGTATTTCACACCGCCATCCACGTATAATACCAGGTCAGTCCAGTCGGTAGTCATCGGCAGACTGGCAGCTGAAATCATGCTCTTCTTGCTCGCGTCCGGATCGTCATTCATTATGAAATACTGCAAGCCCTGGTCGTTTACATTCGGATTCACGTTTTTCACGCGGAACGTAACCTTGAAAACTCCGTCGCCGTCGCTAAGGTCCATAGCTGGAGTCATAAGGTAGCCAGGACCATCTTCGCCCACCTCGTCATATCCAAGGTATGCCTTTCCGCCAGCCTGATAGGTAAGAAAAGCGCCCCAGCCCGGTAGAGTGGTATAGTTGTCGAACAAATCAGCTATGTTTGTAGCATCAGGAGCATCTTCGCTTCCTGCCGTCAGCTTGGAGAAGTCTTCGTCAATCTTTGTCTCCGATGCGGCATTTCCACTCTCCGCCTTCATAATACAATTAACATTGTTGTATGCCGCCATCACCTGTTCTGCAGTAAAATGTCGTCCCATTGGTGTGGCAAGAAAAGCCTTCACAACATCAGGAACAGCTTTTCCTTTATTCTCTACCAGTAGAGAAGTCTTTTCAAATTGTGGTACTACAGCAACGTTGCCGGCCGATGCGTTGGCGGTTGCAAGACTCAATGCTAATAATGCGTAAAATAAATTCCTTCTCATACGCTTGTTCTTTTATTAGTTTAACCTTTTGGATATTTATATCCGATATTTACAATTCTGTTTGCAAAATTACACAGCTGATGGGAAAATAAGGAAAAATACAGCTATTTGTTGTTTCTATTTTTGAAAAAAGAAACAATTTTACTACTTTTGCAATACAAGAATGGAATAATTATGAATTTAAAATACAATATTATCATAATTCTGCTTGTTATTGTAACATTCCCATGTATTGCCGCCGTTCCCGACGATGCAAGAAATGCGTTGGACAAAGGACAGGCTTTCTACGATAATGAGCAATATTCTGAAGCTACGTCGCTGTATCTCGAGGCAATGAAAACAGCAAAAGAGCATGACGATATGGTTATTTATACCGAGGGACTATACAATCTGGGTATGGTATATGTCAGGATGGACGATATGGAGCGTGCCTTATACTATTTCAATTTATGTCTCGAAAAGGCAAGAAGCATCGGCGACAGGATAATGCAGGGCAAATGCGTATCATATATGTCATGCTGCTATGGATTCATGAATAATCTTAAAATGGCAAAGTACTATTTTGAGATGCAGAGAACTCTGCCGCATGAAAATGAGAACATGAAACAATATTTCATGTTGTATAACGGAGGACTGACAAGTTTTCTGGAAGGGAAGCAAGATGCGGCGCTACGCCAGTTTCATCTTGCCATCGACTGCGTGCAACGCCATCGGTTAGACAAAAAATATCTACAGTCGGTGTATGGTATGATGGTGTATATCCAATTGTATAAAAAGAATATAGACGAGGCTCTGAGGTATTGTGACGAATACAAACGTGCCACAGAGGGAAACAGCAAGCGGCTGTGGAAGGAAGCATATTATGAAATGCTGTGTGATGTATACAAAGCTGCCGGCGATACCGTAAAGTCAAAGATGTATCGACATATGGCAGATTCTACTTTCAATGCGAGAATCGCCAAACAGCAAATCAAGGACATCGACAACCGTATCGTGAAATTCGAAGGCAAGAATAACCGTGATGATATTATGGCCCTGAACACTACAGTGAACAAACAGTGGCAGTTTATTGCCGTATGCATCGTCTTTGTAGTTATTCTGGTTGCACTTGTCATGGTTATCGTCATAAAGAACAGGAGATTGAAACATGCCTACAAACTCGTGATCGGGAAAAACCGCGAACTGGTAGTTGCAAGTCAAATGTCGCAGAAACTCAGAAACCAAAAGGACGTAACAGCAAGTAGCGATGCCATTTCATCCAATGCCAATAATGATTCTGCTATTGACGGAAGTGAGGATAACGAGAGTAAATTTGCCGAGAGCAGTAGCAATGAAATCAGTTTGAAACAAGAACAGATTGACGACATATTGGCAAAGGTGACTTCCGTGATGGAAAAAGTTGACATTATATCCAAATCCGACTTTACGCTTGTGGCTTTGGCTCAGATGATAGGGTCGAACACGCGCTATGTGTCGTGGGTTATTAACAATACTTACAAGAAGAACTTCAAAACTTTGCTCAACGAATACAGAATAAGGGAGGTTTGCAGAAGAATGGAAGACACGGACAAATTTGGAAATCTCACCATACAGGCTTTATACGTCTCTCTTGGCTATAGTTCGGCGAGTAATTTCTTGCGCGCATTTAAAAATGTGAATGGAATGACTCCGTCTACATATATGAAACTTATAACCGAGAAGAAGGGGAAAAAATAACGCGGATTACAATACAAATAGACAAAGCTAATATTTATGATGGCTTTGCTATATAATGGATACTATCATTTATGGATGTGTGTTTTTTATATGATAGCTGCACCAAAGGTGCAACTTCCGTGCACCTTTGGTGCAGTATAGAAACACTGCTTCCAAACGGGGCGTTTAACCTGTTCTTTTTTATTCATGAGAAAATAAGTTCAAGTGTGGTTTGAGGGTGTACCCTCATTCTTACCCTCACATTTACCCTCACATTTACCCTCACACCCTCACACTTACCCTCACCCTCGAAATGCCGATAAACAGAGGGGTTTTGAGAGAAGTGTGAGGGTGTGAGGGTAAATTTACCAAAAAACTTTTTGTTTTTTTGCTTCGTTTTTGTCGGAATCCGTTCAGTCGGATTATTTTATGAGCTTAAACGTCTTTTCGTTTTTCTTAACTATTGTTATTCCCATTCCGTTAGAGGCTGAGGCATCGATTCGCATGCCTTGCAAATTGTATGCGGCAATATTTCCGTCAGTATTCTCTACGGCTTTAATTCCGGATGTAACATCGGTAAAGCTCGTTACAATAACCTTGCTGTAAGGCATATACTCCTGGGCGTCCATGTCGTAGCTGCTCGTTATTGTTTCCTTTACAGCATCGCCATGCTCTGCATCATACTGGCGTTCGGTCTTTTCACCCATGGTCTTTACAAGACCGGAAGTCTCTTCGTCGAGTTCATAGAATTCGTCTTCAGCGAGATTCTTGTGTGCATCGTATGTTACTATCTCCTTGTTCCAGCTTACCAGGTCTTCGTCAGTCAAGACACCGTCTTCGTTGGCGTCAGAGTAAGATTTCTCTTCTATAGAGAAGCTTCCGTTCTCGTCGGCCATAACCTTTTTCGTGTCCGTGCGTTCCAGTTGGTCAGTATATTGAAATGTCTCATTATATCCACCGTCGCCAGAGTATTCGATATTGATATTTCCGAAGCTCTTGGTTTCGCCATCCTCTTCATAGGCAAGCGTTGCCGATGAAAGGTAGTTGTCCCAAAGCATCCATTCGTCATACTGCGAAACAAGCTGTCCGTTGGTCTTTTCCCATTTTATATCGGTAAGATACTGGTTAGTCTGCCATACCGGCTGGTCGTTTTCGTCATACGTCAGGCTTTCGTATTTGAAAGAGTTAATCTGTTTCGTCTCCGGATCCACGGTGTTTGTATATTTCTCCGTGGCGTCGTATGCTCCCATGTAAGGCACGAGAATCGTAAGCGACGTGATATTGCCGTCGGCATCACGTTTTATGTCGCGCTGGAACGAGTCGGAAATCTCAGTCCAGTCATTGCTCTCGCTGTCCCATTCATATCTCTTCTTGCTTATCACGAGGTCGGTAACGACAGGGTCATGTACGAACACCGCTTTCGATGCGTTTGTAAAGTTCTTACCGCCGTCGCTGGAAGTACTTTCAACGACAGTTTCTGTCAGTCCGTCGTCAGAATAGCTTGTTGTAGTAAGCGTAATGTCGTCGCCGCTCTTCTGAGTCTGAGTAGCCACCTTGCCGTTTTTGTAAGTATAAGAGTACTCCCCCTCCAGTTCCCAAGTACCGTCTTCGGTATAAGTGTATACCATTTCGGTGAGCGGCATGAAGTTACTCTTTTCTGCAGTCCTGAAGTTTTTGTTTTCCTGTTTGATAGTACGCGGGTTCATGTCCTGCGCCATCATCACCTTAGAGGCTGATACGCCATAGATCGAGGAATGCAGCCTTTTGTGTATGGATTGTGTTTGCGCACTTACTGCTGCTGCGCTGAGCATCATTGCCGATGCAAAAAGAATAGTAGAATTTTTCATACGCTACGAAATTTAAATTTTATTTTCCACATGAGAGTAGAAACTTATCTTAAGTTGATGTCGTGACGACTACGTATTCCGCTTCAGAGGAAATCAGAACAGCGAAAGCGTGTAGAGATATACTACAGCCGCAGGCATCGCCATGAGCGAAGAGTCGAAGCGGTCGAGCATTCCGCCATGTCCAGGCAAGATGTTGCCGCTGTCCTTTATACCGAGAGTACGCTTGAAGAGCGATTCTACGAGGTCGCCCCAAGTTCCGAACACGACGATGACGAGTCCGAGTCCCATCCACTGCCATAGCGACAATCCGAGTTCCTCCTCGATGTTCGGATAGAGGAAATGTATCGCCGCAGCTATTGCAAGTACGATGACGGCACCTCCGACGGAGCCTTCCCATGTCTTTCCGGGCGAGATGCGCGGAAAGAGCTTGTGCTTTCCGAATAGAGAGCCGGAGCAGTATGCACCGGTGTCGTTAGCCCATAGGAAGATGAACACGCAGAGAGGTACGATATAGTTGAACATCACCTGTCCGCCGGAAGAATTAAAGGCAAGAACATTGATTGTAGAGAAGGGTAGGGCGATATACATCTGTCCGAGCATGGTATGCGCCCAATTCTCTATGGCATCCTTGTTGCCGGTATACAGTTCGCTGATAAACAGATAGACGATTGTCAGCAGATAAGGGATGAATGCAGCCGTAGGAACCAGTCCGCTGCAGAATCCTCCCATGGCAAGGAAGAAATATACCCCGGCAACAGTACTTATCACGGGGTTCACCTGCACATCCTTTTTATTGTTTACAAGTCCGCAGTATTCCCACATCGTCAGACCGGTGACGAGGGCGAACAGAACTTCCATTCCCTCTGGACGAAGGAATGACGTTACTACTACTACCACAAAGAGTACACCGGTTATGGTGCGCACGATGAGGTTTGCCAACTTGCTGTTTTTCTTTTCTTCTGTCATGATGTTATTCTTTAGGGGTGGTCTGGGAGAGCTGGGAGTTCTGGGAGTCTTGGGAGTTCTGGGAATCATTGGAATTCTTTTCATTCTCTTCAAGAATCTCTTCAGAACGGCTCACCCACGGGCGCTTTCCGAATATCTTTTCTACATCCTCAGCAAAAATCACCTCACGCTCGATAAGCAGTTCGGCAAGTTTGTTGTGTCCCTCCTTGTGCTCCGTGAGAATCTTCTTAGCCCTGTCATACTGTTCGGCAATCATGCGCAAAACCTCATCGTCCATAATCTTCGCCGTAGTTTCAGAATAAGGCTTCTGGAAGTTATACTCATTATTGTTGTAATAGCTGATGTTCGGCAACTTATCGCTCATTCCGGCATAGGCAATCATTCCGTAGATACTCTTCGTAACACGCTCAAGGTCGTTAATTGCTCCCGTAGAGATATGTCCGGTAAACAGTTCCTCGGCAGCGCGACCGCCAAGAAGGGAGCAAATCTCGTCGAGCATAGCCTCCTTCGTTGTAATCTGTCTTTCCTCCGGCATATACCATGCAGCGCCGAGAGCTCTGCCTCGTGGCACGATAGACACCTTTACGAGTGGGTTTGCATGCTCGGTAAACCATGATATCGTGGCGTGTCCAGCCTCGTGAATGGCAATAGAACGCTTTTCGGCAGCAGTCATGACCTTAGTCTTCTTTTCGAGTCCGCCGATTATACGGTCTACAGCATCAAGGAAATCCTGTTTCCCTACACTCTTCTTCCCGTATCTTGCAGCGATGAGTGCAGCCTCGTTGCATACATTGGCAATGTCGGCACCAGAGAAACCCGGAGTCTGTCGGGCTAACATCTCCACATCCACGCTGTCGTCCTTCTTTATCGGGCGCAGGTGAACCTCGAAAATAGCCTTTCGCTCGTTCAAGTCGGGCAGGTCAACATTAATCTGACGGTCGAAACGTCCGGCACGCAGCAAAGCCTTGTCGAGCATATCCGCACGGTTAGTTGCAGCCAATACGATTACTCCACTGTTTGTTCCGAAGCCGTCCATCTCCGTAAGCAGTGCATTCAGGGTGCTCTCCCTCTCGTCGTTGCTGCCCATTGCCGGACTTTGGCTGCGGGCACGTCCCACGGCGTCAATCTCATCGATGAAGATAATACAAGGAGCCTTCTCCTTAGCCTGTCGGAAGAGGTCGCGCACGCGGCTTGCTCCGACACCGACAAACATCTCCACGAAGTCAGATCCGCTCATCGAGAAGAACGGAACCCCGGCTTCTCCGGCAACAGCCTTTGCCAGAAGAGTCTTTCCCGTTCCCGGAGGACCGATAAGCAATGCTCCTGTAGGGATTTTTCCGCCGAGTTCTGTGTATTTCTTCGGGTTCTTCAAGAAATCTACTATTTCCTGTACTTCCTGTTTTGCACCTTCCTGTCCGGCGACATCCTTAAAGGTTATAACGTTTTCACCCTTCTGCTTGTCGTATACCTTCGCCTTGCTTTTGCCGACACCGAGGATACCGGGTCCGCCTCCTCCGCCCATTCGGCGCATCAAGAACATCCAGATGGCAAAAAACAGGATAATCGGCCCTACAGTTTGCAGAATCGCCATCAACAGGCTCCCTTGGTCGCTCTCGTAGCTCAGGTCTCCCTTGAAAGAGCCTTTGGAACGGGCATAGTCAACAAAGTTTTCCAGTTTGTCAATTCCGCCATACTCAACCTCTATAAATGGTGTTGTCCCGACCTGGTTAGTACCGGCATTAAAGAGTTGGCGAATATACTGAGGCTTAACATACATCTTCAGTTTGCCGTTGTCCTTGTTCACCACGATGCTCTGGGCATATCCCTGCATCATGTAAGTTTGGAACTTAGTGTAAGAAGCCTGCTTCCCGGCACTGCCTCCAGCCGTGTTGCCTCCCATGATATAGGCAACGATAAGAGCAATAATGGCAAAACCGTAAATCCAGCCAATATTGAACTTAGGCATCCTGTTGTTATTGTTGTTTAAATTCGGGGTATTACTATTGCTTGGATTCATTTTATCTCCTCTTGATTGTTATACCTTATTATATATATAGCATCAACGGCTTCATTAGCCGCAATACAATTATGCTGCATCGATATCCGGAACCCTCGTGAGTTTAGCATCCTCCCACAGGTCTTCCAAATTATAATATTGGCGCATCTCAGGCAAGAAGATGTGTACCAGTACATCCGTATAGTCCATAGCCACCCACTCGGCATTGGTGAGTCCGGCTATTTTAACCGGTTTCTCGCCAGCCTCAATGCGTGCAACCTCCTCTACAGAGTCTGTAATGGCGTCAATCTGTGTAGGCGAACTGCCCTGACAGATTACGAAATAGTCGCATATTGTCCCGTCGATGCCTCTCAAATCAGCAATAACGATATTTGTACCTTTTTTCTCTTGAATTCCCTTAACGATTGATTCTACAAGCTTGTTTGTCTGTTCCATTAAATTTATTCGTATTACTTATTTTTTTGTTCATTAGTCTAAATTGGAGGCACACCTTATTAAAATATGCCCCAACAGCATACAAAGGTAAGCCGATTTATCCGAAAACAACAAGAAAATAGCGTTATTTTGAATTTTTTTATAAAAAAAACGCGATATTTGTTTGTAGTTCAAAAAAAAGTAGTACCTTTGCACTCGCAATCAAGCAATAAACGATTGCTCAAATAAAAACATTGGGATATGGTGTAATGGTAACACTACAGATTCTGGTCCTGTCATTCTTGGTTCGAGTCCGAGTATCCCAACAGAGAGACATCCTTACACCAAGGGTGTCTTTTTTTTTACCCACCCTGACCCTCCCGAAGGGAGGGAATGGAAAACCCACCCTAACCCTCCCCAAGGGAGGGGATGGAAAACCCATGAATGGAGATTACTCTTATAGGAATTCTTTTTGGGGGATGAAGGTTGGTATTTTATATTACGAGAAGGGGTGGGATGAAACGAAAAACAAAAGATGCATAGAGTGAAATAAAAAAGAGTATTTTAAATATATATATAATATGAAAGAAACTCCAGTACTTCTGCTTACCGGATATTTAGGAAGCGGAAAAACAACTCTACTCAACAGAATCCTCTCTAATGAGAAGGGAATAAAGTTTGCCGTAATCGTTAACGACATCGGCGAGGTGAATATCGATGCTGACCTTATACAGCAGGGAGGCGTTGTGGGACAGAGCGACGACAGTCTGGTTGCTCTCCAAAACGGATGCATCTGCTGCACCCTGAAGATGGACCTCGTACAGCAACTCAGCGATATCGTATCTATGAATCGCTTCGACTATATCGTTATCGAGGCAAGCGGAATCTGCGAACCGGCTCCTATAGCACAGACCATCAGCGTATATCCGCAGATGTATCCGGAATATGCGGAGAAGGGTGTAGCAAAGTTGGATGCCATCGTTACGGTATGCGATGCTCTGCGACTGCGCGACGAGTTTGCTGAGGGCACCGACCTGACGCGGGGCAATCTCGGAGAGGACGACTTGGCAAGTCTTGTAATACAGCAGGTGGAATTCTGCAATATCATTCTTTTGAACAAAGCCGACGAGGTTTCGCCGGAGGAACTGGTGCGCATCAAGGCAATACTGCGTCAGATACAGCCGAAGGCTGCCATCGTACCGTGCAACTACGGCGATGTTAATATCGACAAGATTATCAACACGCATCTTTTCGATTTCGAAAAGGTTGCCACATCTGCACGCTGGATTGAAGCCGTAGAGGGCGACGAGGACGACCTGGAGAATGAAGAAGAGGGTGAAGCTCTGGAATATGGCATCGGCACCTTTGTCTACAAACGCCGCCGCCCGTTCCTGATGACGGAGTTCGACCAGTTTATAGCACGCAAGTTCCCGAAGAGCGTTATCCGCTGCAAGGGACTGTGCTACTTCTCCGACGAGCGCGACACTTGCTATGTGTTTGAACAGGCAGGCAGTCAGGTTTCGCTGCGCAATGCCGGACAATGGTATGCCACGATGCCTAAGGACGAGCTGGAGGAATTCAAGAAGAATAATCCGGCAGCAGTGAAAGACTGGGATCCGGAATACGGCGACCGCATGCAGAAGCTCGTGTTTATCGGACAGAACATGAACCGCAAGGAGATTGAAAGGATGCTCGACGATTGTCTGGCATAGTGCCGCAGTTGTTGGCTGATGCCGAAATGCATAATGACATTAGGGAAAACCATACGTAGGTTTATGGTTTTTCCCTTTTTTGTTTTTGGCGAATTGAGTATCTTTGCATTGAGAATAAAGAAAAAGAGTAATAACCCATAAAAAAGGAAGAGTTATGAAACGGATATTGTTTACAGCCATTGCAGCATTTATGATGCTGACATCGGCAAGCGCACAGAGACTTACAAATATAGCGGCAGAAGCCCAGTTTATTACCGACAAGATGATGGTGGAACTCGGATTAAGCAGTTCGCAGCGTAACAGCATATTGCAGATTAACGTGAATTATCTTGACGGCATATCAAGCTATCGCGACATTGGCGCCAAAGGATGGAAACACCGCAACAAACGACTGAAGGCTCTGCTCAGCGAGAAACAGTGGAAGATGTATAAGAAGGCGGATTACTTCTATCGCCCTATAGGTTGGCGCGACAATGCCTACGTACACAACATCTATGCCAGATACCCGAAGCAGGGACCTGCAAGACGTTTCGGCAAGATGCAGCCGCCAAAAAGGAAATTGGGAGAACTTGACAGGCATAATCCCAAGGAGGCACGCCGGTTTGAGAAAGGCGAGCGCGAGTTCCGCAACAACAGTCCTGAAGCTATAAAAATGAGAAGGGATATGCGAAAAGGCATGCCGGAGGCAAGATAAGAAAAACAATAACTGAGGCATTATCACAGGTTGTTTGACCGATACAAAACAGGTCAACTGCCTATGGTAATGCCTCTTTCCTTGTTGCTGTATTGCTTCTATTGTTTTTTCTCATGGTTAGGAGCCATACTTTTTGTGCTGTTTAGCAATTGCCGCTTCTGCAACTTGTATGACAAGATAATTACAAATAGATTAATAGTTTAAAATCGCTTGTTTGTATGCATAAAGTTTTATAAATTTGCCGCCGGAAACTAAATAGACCTTGATTATATTTTCAAGGGATGAACAGAAAAGTATTTGACTAAAAATTTATTATTAATTAAACATTTGTTTTATGTTAAAGCATTTACGATTTTTTATGCTCTTTCTCATGGTCATGACCATTGGGGGGGTATCGTTGGCGCAGGGCACTACCACCGATGAGCTGACCTTCAGATCATTGGGTGGAGAACTCAACACCAGCACCACGAAGTATGCAGACTTCTCTGGTGTGAAGTTAACATCCGCTGCTGTTTATGTGGGAAACTTCGCCAAAACGAACAAGACGGAGTACATACAGATTCGCAGTAGGAACAACAGCGGCATTGTTACCACCACTTCTGCTGGCACTGTCAAGTCTGTGACTTTCACCTTTGATGCTTCAAATAATAATAAAGTGGACGTGTACGGCAAGAACGAGGCTTATGCTTCAGCCGCAGACTTGTATTCAAGTGCTACACAGGGAACCAAGATTGGCACGGCTACCACATCGTCGGTAACGGTCACTCCTGAATAGAGCTACCAATACATCGGTATCCGCTCTGCCGGAGGTGCTGTTTACATCACCAGCATCAAGATTGAGTGGGAGACTTCAGGTTCTACCAAGACCTCTACCACCGTTTCCTTTGGTGAAAACTACGACGGCAAGACCATCAACTTGAAGCCAGGCGACGAGTTTACCGCTCCTACCGCTACACTGACTCCTGCCGAGGCTGGCACACTGACTTATTCTTCTTCTGACGAGAAAGTCGCTACTGTTGGTGCAACAGGTGCAGTAACCCTTACAGGCACAACCGGCAAGACTACTATCACCGCTGCTTTCGCTGGCAACGATACCTACGCTGCATCCAGCGCTTCTTATACGCTCAATGTTGCTGAGGCACTTTCGCTCACAGGCGACGGCACGAAGGCGAATCCTTACACTGTAGCTGACGTGCTCGCTATCGTTAATGCTGGTCAGCAGACCACTGACAGTGTTTATGTAAAAGGTATCGTTAGCAAAATCAAAACAACTGCTGACAATATCGTGAAATACAAGAACTGCGATTACTATCTGGTGGACAACGAGGGCGACACCGATTCTATCATGGCTTTCCGCGGCAAGTATCTCGGCAATACTGACTTCACTTCTGCCGACCAGCTGAAGGTTGGCGACAAGGTTCTTGTTCTTGGTGTCCTTACCAAGTACAAAGATATCATTGAGCTTGACAAGGACAACTACATCGTTGAGTTCTTGAACCAGGGCACAGTGAAGACCGCTACCACCGTTACCTTCCGTGACGGCAACGACAAGATTTACTATGAGAAGGTTGGTGGCACATTCAATTATCCTACCGCTACGCTGGATCCTGAAGGGGCTGGTGAGCTGACCTATACTTCTTCCAATCCTGATGTGGCTACCGTGAACGCACAGACGGGTGAAGTTACCTTGAGTGACAAGAATTCCGGATCAACCATTATCACCGCTGCCTTCGCTGGCAACGACAAATATGAAGCTTCTAAGGCTTCTTATACGATTGTCGTGTCTGATCCTTCAGTTCAGACTAAGACTGCCACTTTCGACTTCACACTGCCAGGCAACTACAACAAGGGTACGTCAAACAGTGATGGTTCAAGTGATGGCGACATGGCAGAAGGTGAGTCCATCCGTCAAGATGATGTAACTTTAACCGTGACAACGAATGGTTCTCCTTCTACTCGTTTCTGGAAGAGTACAGATAAGATCGACTTCAGAATCTATAATGGCGCCAAGCTCACCCTATCCGTACCAGATGGCTATATTATTTCCAGCGTGGTAACAGATCCAACCGACCCGCAGCAGACCATCGGTGATGTGAACCAGCAAAACGTTGAGCTGACCTACACGGGAACAGTGAAACTGAACAATATGACCGTTGTCTATGCTAAGGTTCCCGAAACTGGTGTAACGGTTGATATGGACGAGTATGGCTACGTTACGTTGTATTACAGCAACCGCGCACTGAAAGTTCCTGAAGGTGCTAAGGCTTTGACCTACAAGGTTGACAATGAGTGTCTAAAAGTTTCTCGCGAGTATGCTGCTGGCAAGGTAATCCCGGCTGATGAGGCTGTTGTCGTCTCTGCTGCTGAGGGCAAGTACATCTTCAAATATGCTGATGGTTTACTTATGACAAAGGATCCGGATAACATGCTCTTGGGTACTGACGAGACTAAGCTAATCGAAGGTGATGCCAGCAAATACTACTTCTATAAGCTCTCTTTGGACGATAACTACGAGAACATTGGCTTCTACTGGGGTGACGCTGATGGTGGTTTGTTTGCCAACCAAGCTCACAAGGCTTATCTGGTGGTGCCGAAGTCTCATGCAAACGGTGCTAAATCATTCAGCTTCGGCGGTAACGGCGAAACCACAGGCATCGATGCTATCGGATATGAGAAGGCAAATGTCAATGCACCAGTCTACAACCTGGCTGGCCAGCGTGTAACTAACTCTTATAAAGGCATAGTGATTCGCAACGGCAAGAAGTTCGTGAAATAACCGGCTCACTTGACCAGTCGTTTAAACGATTGTAACTTTTAAATTTAGGAAAGGAAACAAATAATGAAAAAGTATATTCAGCCTGCAGTGAAAGTGCAGAAATTAGAGTCTGAGTCTCTGATGGCTGCCAACAGCATCGGCATCAACAACGAGTATAGCGGTCAACCCCAGCGCTCCAAGGCAAATAATAATTGGTTGGGCGGTGGCTCCAGCCTGTGGGACGAAGATGAGACTGACACCGAGGATGAAGAAGACTCTCGGAAATAACCGTAGCTGACCGCACTTACTGCGGTTGCACAAAATGATTTAGACCGTAACTGTTACTCATTCAGTTGCGGTCTTTTTTTTCATGGCTTCCATGACTGCTGCACAGGTAATATTTTTTAAGAATGATTTGCGTATCTCCCTTGTTTGTGCTAATTTTGTAATGAGTATATATATTAAAGACATTAATGAAGAAAATAACCAATTCAATATTTTTGACTCAATTTCTGCTTGGCATGCCTATGGCAGCCGTAGCACAAGACAACGACTCTGTCGCACACCGGTGGATAGACGGCAGTTTTTATACAGAAGCCAACTATGGATACAACTTTTTCGGCGGCAAGCGCAACACTTATGATTTTCCGCATGGCGTGGTCGATTTGAACATCCATTTGGGCAAGGGATGGCATCTGAGTACAGAACAGGAATTTGAGTATCTTACGGAAAACGGCGACTGGCCAAGGCATTTCAGCGACGAATACAGCGTGAATTGGGCTTATGTAAGAAAAGACTTCTCGCCAAAGATAAGCGTGTTGGCAGGTATTCTGAATATACCCGTGGGATTGGTCAGCTCATATTACGGAACAGGACTGACCGTCTACGACCCATTGTCGGAAGGCCGTGTGCTACCGAAGAAATGGCGCGAGACAGCCATTGCCGTAACTGGAAAATTTGGCAAGTTTGAGTATTGGCTTGGTTATCTTGCCCATATAGACGCTGGCGTGGAAGACTATGAGAACCATGGGGGAGCAGTCAGACTAAACTGGTATGCCAACGATGCGTTGCGACTGGGCGTGGCTGGCTTTGTAGGGCGAGGTGAGTTCATCGAAAGCGATACGGAAGGAGAAAGATGGTGCAACTACGCCGCCATAGACTACAACTACAATCACGGAAAATGGATTTCCAGTGGAGAAATGGTATATCAGTCGGAAAGCAATAATGTTGCTGTCGGTGCAGAACTCGGTTACCAGCTGCTGCCTTGGCTGTTACCATTCGTGAGATATGACCTGCTTACCATTGCGAATGAAAGGGACTACCGGGTGTCAACTGTAGGACTAAGTGCCGGGCCATTTCATGGCGTGGGCATAAAGCTGCAGATGTCGCAAGACAGGGGAAACGTGAGATTCGACTCCAGTGTGAACTACACCCTCGACTTTTAGGATTCCTGAAGGTTCGCCAGACTGGACTCGAATCTACATGCGGCAAAGTACCGGAACTGATCAGGTGTCAGCACAGCATAATAATACTATTTATCCCAGTTGTCCGTACGGAACGAGCTGACGGGCAGTCCGTCGCAGAAGAGATCGCCGTCTGCCCAGTCCTTGAAGGCATAGCGTACGGCAACGGGATTCTTCACCTCGTCGCTCTTTACATAAAGTTTGGAACGTTCAATCCAAGCCTTGGCAGGATGGAAAACATGGTCGGCACCGGCAACTTCAACGAGGTCGCTTTTCAGTCCGTTCTTTCCGTATATCCACATTCCGGCGCGCTCAAAGGTAACTACGGCAGTATCGTTCTTAAACTCAACATTCTTGTAGTAAGCACTTTCCGACGTAATTCCCTTGATACCGTACGTCTTGTCGAGGGCAAGCAGAGCAAGTCGCATTCCGGCAAGCTGCTTTTTGCGCGGATGAATGCCATATTGCAGTCCGGCATCCATAAGACAAGCCATACCCGTGTTTTTGTTCATCAGTTCAGCCTTGGCCTGTTGCTCGCGGAGAAAGGCACTGTTATACTGCTCCCATTTGATGAGGCTATAGTCGTAAGGGGCAATCTGACAGAAGTAGAAGGGAAAATCGCCCTGTTGCCATTCCTCTCTCCATCCCTTTATCATGCGCGAGAAGAGATCGGCATAATAACTTGAACGACTCACGTTTTCCTCTCCCTGATACCAGATGACACCACGCATCGATACGCCGATGAGTGGGCGGAGCATACCATTATATAATACCGTAGCCGTGCGGTTTTTCGACTTAATCGTTTCCTGAGATGTAGGCAGCTCAATCTGTGGGAAAGCCTTGAGCCAGTCTCTGTTCATCCATGCCTCGCACGAAGAACCGCCCCATGAAGTAACGATAAGACCAACGGGCACTCCGAGCATACTTCTAAGTTCGCGACCGAAGTAATATGCCGTAGCACTGAAGTCGCGCACCGATTCCGGGCATGCCTCTTTCCATTCGCCGACAACGTCGTCGACAGGAGCAAACTTACTTGTACGCTTCACTGTAAACAGGCGCATCTCCTTGTCGCCGCTATGCAGAATATCCTCCACGGCATTCTCCACCGGTTGGTTCTTGAATCCCTTCATCGGCATCTCCATATTGCTCTGTCCGGAGCAAATCCACAACTCGCCGACGAGGATATTGTCGAGAGTTGTCTTCTCTCCGTCGCTGAATGTGATGGAGTAGGGACCGCCAGCCTGTGGCGTCTGTACTTTAGCTTTCCATTCACCTTCAGAATCAGACTTAACCGTAATGGTCTTCTTGTTCCACGATGTGGAAATCTTTACTGTAGCATTAGCATTCGCCTTTCCCCAGATGTTGGCATCGGTCTGCTGCTGCATTACCATGCCATTGGAGAAAATCTTTGGCAACGTTACTTTTGCCCCTGCTGTCATGGCGACAGCGATGAGGGTAGATAAAATGATTTGTCTTTTCATTATTTTGTTTATTCACTAATTCTTACATCACCCAACAAACCTGCCGGGAGCAGTTGCTTGCTCGCACGGCGATATTTGCCGTTTGTCCATATACCTTTGAAAGGAGCCTTGCCTTCATCATTACCTTGCAGCGCGTTAGCCCAAGTATTGACCACAACAATTTTCAGTTCGTTCTTGCCTTTCTTTACCGCATCTGTAATGTCTACGGTGTAAGGAGCACGCCACAGAGTGCCGCAATTTTTGCCGTTAACATAAACCGTGGCGATATTCTCCACTCTGCCAAGGTCGAGGACAACAGCTTCGCCTTTAGCAGCAGAACTCTTGCGCTTGAATGTCGTTTCATAAGAAACATGTCCGGAGTAATATCTTATGTCGTTCTCTTGATAAGAAGTCCAGTCCCTGAGCTCCTTCATCTCAATCACTTTTCCTGTTTTTTCAAACGACACCTTCCATGATTTGTTGTTCAAAGGCAACATCATTCCTACTTGTTTCGGCTGATACAGATATCTGTTGTCAATCTCATTATCCGTGAAGACATAGAAGAGAGAGTAGCCGGAAGGAAGCGTAATCTCGTAACTGCTGTTCCATTCATAGATATGGTCGTCTTCGGCATTCACGATATAGCAGAATTTCCTTCTGTCGCGGAATTCCGGAGCAAAGCATTTCGTCTCGTTCCCCTGGTTGCTGATAAAATAGATGTCAGCATCGTCGGCGTGACGGTGGGTGAAGTCGATACTGTCTGGCAATACCGCATCGCGGGCAATGCCGATGGCAGACAAATCATCCTTTGTCCATTTTTCCTTAATCACGGGAACTCCCAGCTTTGCTATCGAGTCTATAGTATTCCAGCAGCTAACGATGCGGTCTGGATTCATAGGTCGCTTCTGTGGCACGACAAAGGTGCTGTATACCGTACCGCCCCTTGTAATGAGTTTGCCGTTTTCCACCCTGCATCCATTGAGCGCATCATGGTTGAACGAATCGTATTTATATCCGCGCAGCGGATTAATCCAGTCGTCAGCCTTAGTCATGTTCTTGGTGTGGGTAACGCCCACGGGACTAACCTCCAGCGGTTGTCCGTCGTTTATCTTTCGCTTAATTTCGGCAGCCAGAGTGTTGTATGAGAACAAGCCGTTCAGTGTCCATACGAGTCTTTCCGGCAGAATAGCGCGTCGAGGCATCTCGTCGCCGATATATACAGCGATGTCGCTCACAGGTCTGCCGTATTGCAAGAGTGCCTGAGTCTTGGAAATGTAATTACAGAACGCCGGCATCTCTCGCCACCATGTGTTGTCGCGCTGGAAGAAAGTGCCAATGCCGTCGAGCGTCATTCCCGGTGTCTTGTCGACAAATGGGTTATGGGTGTTTACGTGGAACACGATACTGTTGATACCCGTGCAGTAGTTGTGGTCGAGAAGCTTTTTGAGCATTGCCGGATGCTCGTCCCAAGTGCCGCGTACCTCAGTGAATCCCTCCGCCTGAATGATATTCTTGCCGTAGATATGAGCTCCGCTCACGGCGTCGAGCATATCGTTGAGCTTGTCGTGAGTGGGACTGTTCAGCCAAAACTCGCCCATAGGGTAATCGCTGAACTGATAATGGCGCAGTCCGTCGCTCACCATCGTCGGGGCAACACATTCCGTAGAAAGCTTCATGCCATATTGGTCGGCAAGGCGTCTCACCTCCGTGAAGAACACGTCGTTTATGAGGTCGCCGATAGTGAGGCGAATATCGCGCAATACCATATCCGACAGTCCGTTAGACTTCATCGGCACGCCGGTATAAACCAGCAGCCAAGGCTTCAGGTCATATCCGCGACGTTTCTCGAACTCATCCAAGAAGTTCTTGCTCCAGTTTTGCGAGCCAGCCTCCCAACTGTCCACGTGCAACCGTGTCAAAACCCTTTTCACGATGTCTTGCGGAGCGTGGCGGTAGATATTGGCGAACCAGTTGTCGAACTGCTTGTCTATGGCAGCAACGGAGAACTTGTCGCATTCCAGTCCTCTGCCCCCACCGCCAGTGGCGTTGGTATGCCCGGTAGAAGTATGACCTATGCGCACAATGTGCCATTTGCCTTTAGGCAGAGAGAAGCTCAGCGGAGAGTCTTTAGTAGAGGAGAGCAACAGTCTGTTTGTCAGGTCGATAACCTTTGTAGGATTGACACATTCGTTTTCGGCAATGGGAAAATCCTTCGACACACGCCAGACAACTCCCGACTTCCCCTCGTAACCGTCAATGACAGGTTCCGATCCGAGGTTAAGTCCGCCAATCTTCAGGTTGGGCTTCCACTTGGCGGCATCCATGTCCTCGCTGCCCGGGTCGCTGCCTTCCGGAGTCCAGTGGAATTTGAAATACTTAGCCTTAGTAGCCGGTATGGCGTATGTGGCAAGAGCATCCGTGTTCTGCCATCCCTGTCTGGCAGGGTAAATTTCCCTAACGAATTTGTAGTTCACTCCATCATCAGAAGCATACACCTTAAAGCGATGAGCCTGATAGTTGTTGCCACCCGTTACAATCTCCACGCTGCGCAGAGTGAACGGTTCGTCATACTGCATAATGATGTCGCACGGCTTGGTCGACTTAAACGGAAATTCCACCGATGCCTTCGGCTTCCTGTCGTCGGCATAAGTTGCGGGATAAGCATAAACGGCAATATCCTCGTAATAATCCTTATAAATATTTCTTGGCAGAGGGAGCTTAAAACTCTTGTCGTTGAAGTTATATTTTCCTCCGCTTACGATAGTATCGCTCCAAACCACCTTCTGCATAGACTCCTCAGGCTTAATCCACGGACCGCCGGCGAGGGCAAATCCGTCGGAGAAATGAATTCCCATTTCAAGGTTGAGGCTGTCGGCGGTGTGGAAAACTGTATCAATCCTTTTCCACCATTCCGGCGAAAGCTGTCGCGAAGAGCCGCCCAGTCCGTCCTTACTGTCTGTAGGGTCTTTTATCGGCATAAGATAGAAGCCCTTTATGCCTGCATCGTGCATGGCATGGAGGTCGAGACGAATGCCCTCGTCGCTCACGTTGCCAAACATCCAATACCAGAACGTCCATGGCTTAGCCTGGTTCTGCGGTTGGCAGAACTGTTCGTACCAGGTAGGGGCGGGGAGGGGGGCTTGCAGCTGGTTGCCGGCAAATGCCGGCAGAGCAGCTGCGGATATTATTAGAGAGAATATTCTTTTCATTGGGTTTTTCTTTTGGGGAGTTCTGGGAGTTCTGGGAGAACT
>DCBP01000113.1:0-18726 GCA_002314055.1 Prevotella sp. UBA1104 | reverse complement strand
AACTGGGAGTTCTGGGAGAACTTCCAGAATAAATTTATTCGAAGTTCAGTCTCAACTCTCCGGTGTAGCTGCCGTTTGCCCATACCGGCAGAGCCGACGGACCGTTGAGGTCGGTAGTGTTCACCTTGTTCCTTACAGCCGGGATTACCTGCATCATGCTGATGCCCGTTTCCGGCAAGGTGTATAAGAGCTGGTCGCGACCGTCGCGCGGCTGGTAAACACCCACATAGTCCTTGCTGGAGTTGCCCGGTTGCATGGTGATGACACCCGTCTTTGTCTTCAGTTTCATCCATTGCACACCGGCAAAGTATCCCTTAAACTCAGGATAGTCGAAACTCTCGCCAGGAATAGGGTCGTTGTAGTCGTTGCCCCACAAACCGAGCTGCGGACCGTGCGTGCGGTTCTTCCAAACGCGATACGGACCGTTGCCGAGCCATTCCTTGTGAGTAACCTCCTCTTCAGGCAAGTCGAACTTTACTCCCATAAGGTCTACCACACCATTGAAAACATAGGAGTAAACCAGACGGGCACCGCCGTCAGGAGCGATGTGCCATTCAGCCTTTTGCAGCGAACCGAGTTTATAAGTAGAAGTAACGACGAGCGAGTCATTCTCACCCTCAGTAGCCGTAATCTTGTCAAATTTACCCTGTTCGGCATATTCCGTATAGGTAGTCTTCTTCTTCTCCGCCTCAGGGTCGTCGTGGTTGTAGAACTGGTCCATAGAGCGGTCGGTGCGTCGGTAAGCAAAGAACTTCGGTCCGTTGTTGAACTTATATTCCCCCTTCTTTGTTGTAACACTCTGCAGCGTACCGTCCTTCTCGTTGAAAGCAAAGGTGACGTTTCCCGCCTTCACCACATTTCCCTGCATCACGGGGCGAGAGCCGCAGGTCTTGGCCGAAGCAAAGAGCTTGTCGGAATCCTTCAGCTTGAAAGTCCATGTAAACAGGTTCTTGCCGTATTGGTCGGTAGCCTCCACGATGAGCGCGTCGGCATCTTTCGGAGCCGCTCCAACATTAATTGTGCCGTTAGAGTCAGCCTTGATGTCAGCTCCCTTCACGGTGCCGCTCTTCAGCGTAGACTTCTGAGCATTGGCATATTTCACGTAGTCGTAGTCAAACGTAACCCCCTTGAGCGAGAGGAAGTTGTAGCGGTTTTCCACATTCAGTGTACCGTTGAACTTCTCCGGCATAAACACCTGAACCGGACACCAAATCTGCTTCACGGTGAAGTAGCTGCCCTCCAGTTCATGATGAGGTCCCACGATGCCGTCAGCACCGTAGTTGCCCACGTTGTCTATCATTCCGCCCATGTCAACGCGCTTCACGCCCTCGTCGACGAGCGCCCAGATAAATCCGCCGGCACAGCGCGGCCATTTGCGCATCACCTCCCAATAGTCGTAGAGTCCGGCACCGGCACCGCCGTCATACAGAGCGTGCAGGAATTCCGTAGGCATCCAGATTTCCGGTTTGCGCATATATTCGTTGCTCTCGCCATACGAGCGGTAGTGCATCGTCTCGTATCCGCTGAAGTTGCCCTGTGGATGAAGCACAGGACGCTTCTGCACGTCCCACTTGTGGAATTCGCAGTCGAGCTCCGTGTTCCATCCCTTCTCGTTGCCGTTGCTCCACCAGATGATAGACGGGTGATTAACGTCGCGCGTTACCATCTCGCGAATCAGCTTCTGTCCGTTCACCGTCTCGTGGTGTCCGTGCCATCCGCTCAGCTCGTCCATAACGTATAGCCCCAGACTGTCGCAGATGTCATAAAACTCTGGGTCGGCAGGGTAGTGGGAGAGGCGCACGGCATTCATGTTCATGCTCTTTATCAGTTCCACATCCTCCAGATTCTTCTTATACGACAGCGTTCTTCCGCTTTCCGGACGGAAGCTGTGGCGGTTCACGCCGCGTATGTTCACCTTCTTGCCGTTGATATACAGTCCGTCGCTCTCGCGAGTCTCCACGGTGCGGAATCCGAATTTGTCCTTTTCGATATGCAGCGTCTTGCCGTCCTTGTCGATAAGCGCAAAGTCCACCTTATAGCGGTTAGGCGTCTCGGCAGTCCAGAGCTTCGGGTTGTTCACCTTGAACGCCACGTCGGCATGGTCGCTGCCATGACGTACGGCGGTAGTGTTTTCAGCCACCTTCTTGCCGCTCATGTCGCTGATGGTAGTCTTCACCTTAGCCCCCTCGATGGTGTGGTTGAGCAGTACATAGGCATTAAACTCGCCGTCGGCAGTGGCGTTGATAGCCGTGCGCTCGATGTTGAGGGCAGGCTTGCATACGATGAAAACGGGGCGGAAGATGCCGCCGAAGTTCCAGTAGTCGGCGCGCCTCTCGGCGAGGTTCACGCCGGCATTTTCGCTCTCCTTGCTCACGGTAACCTCCAGCAGATTCTTCTTGTCGCCGAAGAACACGCGGTCGGTAACGTCATACGTGATACGATAGAAGGCGCCCATGTGTTTAGAGCCCGCCTTGCGCTTGTTTATCTTCACCTCGGTGTCGGTCATAGAAGCCTCGAAAACGAGTTCGATATGATGGTTAGCCCATTCCTTCGGCAGTGTGAACTCATATTTATACATGCCTTTCTCGTCGGCAATGCCGTCGGGGAATGCCTTGCCGTAGAATTTCATGCCATACTGGTAAGTGCCGAATCCCTGCAGTTCCCAGCACGAAGGCACTCCGATTTTAGTCCATTTCCCGGAGTTGTTTCCACCCGTGCAGAAGAAGTCCCACTGCACCATATCGTCGCATCCGTGTCCGCTCAGATACTGTCTGTGAGTGAGCACGTCGCTGTTTGCAGCCACTGCGCCAGTGGCTGCAGCAAGCAAAGTAAAAGCTGATATAATAAATTTCTTCATATTTCCTATTTATATATATGGACGTAGATTTTTATTGATTGTAACATAAGGAGCTGGAAGTTTTATATTATTTGCTGTTACCTGATGTTACGGGTGGTGGACCAGAACTGTTTCTCTATCAGTCGGGCTACCTTACAATCAAGGCGAGTTATGAATTCGGCTACGATCTCGGTATTCCAAACGAAGAAGTGAGACAAGCTCTCAACCAAATGGTGCTCCCCGCATTAACCTTACGCAAACAGGGCGATATAAGGTCATGTGACTTGCCATAGATTTCTCTCTTCCTTATTATTTATCGAATTATAACCTGCTTGATTCTTATAGCAGATAATCTTTGTTTTGTAAAAAGAAATTTGTACACCACTGGCGGCTAATCGTCCGCCACTGATGGCTAATGGTTCATCAGTGGTGGCTAATGATTCATTGGTGCTGAACAAATTATTTGAATGGCAATATTCATTATATGAAGTTCTTCACATATAAAGTTTGAAGAAAGTACAGGAGTTCTTGTCTTTCTCCGGCAATAAACAGAAAAGCAGAGGCAATACGATATGAACATGCCAAAGTGGCAAAACAAACATAATTTTGTCAACATATACGGCTTGTTTGAAACTTTATTGTTACTTTTGCAAGTCGGAAGAAAACAAAATTTTACAGACAATGACAGAAACCATAACACTCGATATGCTACAGTCGGCAGGTGTGGGTGCACTTGCGCTGATTGTAGGAATGATAATGACAAGAAAAATCCACTGGCTGCAGAAGTTCTGCATACCATCGCCAGTATCCGGCGGAATACTCTTCTCGCTGGCAACACTCGCCATATATGTATTGTGTGGGGTAGAAGTGTCGTTCGACGGAACACTGAAAGATGTTTTTATGCTCGCCTTCTTCACTTCAGTAGGTTTCCAGTCAAATCTGAAGGTGTTGCGACAGGGCGGACGCACACTCGTAATAATGCTCTGTCTGCTCGTAATCATTATAACAATACAGAACTTTATGCCGCTTGGCATAACAAAGGCGCTCGGCGTGGATCCGCTTGTGGGCATGGCAGCAGGCTCCATATCTATGGCGGGCGGCCACGGTACGGCAGGCGGATTCAGCAGCGTGCTCGAGAGTATGGGACTGAAAGGAGCTGCAACAATATCGCTCGCCGCAGCAACATTCGGACTCATTGCCGGTTCAATGATAGGCGGTCCGATAGCCGAGAGACTAATACGCAAGAAGCTGACCTCGGAGCATGAAGAGCCGAAGGACTTCAAGATAGACCCGGCGATGGCGGGAATAGAGAGCGAAGAAACACTGCCGGCAGGACAGGCAGAGCACGTCAGCACGCACGATATGGAGTTTCACCAGTATGCCAACGCTACATACACCTTACTCATAGTAATGGCACTCGGCACCTTGGCGAGCAAATTGCTGAACCTCACCGGCATAACTTTCCCTACATACTTTGGAGCTCTTATAACGGCAGCCATCGCGCGCAACGTGATTGAACATACGAAATTCCGCAAGAGTCTCGAAATGGAAAAGATAGTCAGCGTGGGAAACATCTGCTTGTCGGTATTCCTCGGCATGGCGATGATTTCGCTGAAGCTATGGGAACTGCAGTCGCTTGCCTTGCCGCTTATTCTGATACTCGTGTCGCAGGTATTGCTGATGATAGTATTGACGTATTTCGTGGCTTTCCGTATGCTGGGCAGCGACTACGATGCCGCTGTGTTGGTGGCAGGCATCTGCGGTTTCGGACTTGGTGCTACTCCGAATGCCATGGCAAACATGAGTGCCGTGTGCTACAAATACCACTATTCCGTGAAACCGTTCCTTATAGTGCCGATTATCGGTGCAATGTTTGTTGATATGATTAATACTGGAATAATAACACTGTTCCTCAACTGGATAGGATAAACGCTGCGATGGAAATAACAGAAAAGTTGGTAAGGGAGAAGTTTGAATTCTTCAACCGGCAGATTTTCGGGGGCAAACTCCCCATGCCGCGAATCGGCTTGAGCAGAGCGCGCACTTTTCTCGGGGCATGTACGTTCAAAACAAGAAGAGGACTTCTCGGCAAGAAAACACGATATGATTTTGCCATACGCATCAGTACGATGTTTGATATGAGCGAGACGGAGTTTGAGGATACGCTGATACACGAGATGATACATTATTATATCGGCGTGAACCAGATAGAGGATACAAGTGCTCATGGACAGAAGTTCCGCTCCATGATGGCTGACATCAATTCCCGTTTCGGCAGACGTATCAACATTTCGCATCGCAGCGAAGGAGACAAAGGAAAAGCTTCTGCCGAAGGCGTGGCAGTTCAGCGCCGGCAGTATCATGTGATAGCCGTGGCGAGTCTTGTCGACGGCAGGACTGGCTTCAAGGTATTGCCGCGGGTTGCGCCAAGTATTCTGAAGTTCTATAACGGACTGCTCTCGTCGGGCATGGTGAAAACAGTCAGCCTATTCATGAGCGATTCACCGTTTTTCTATTCCTATCCCAATTCCTCGTCGCTTCGTGTGCACATAATTGAACCAGACACCGTGATGCAGCATCTTGAGGGGGCTGTGAATATATACTGCGACGGCAAGACGCTGAGGGTGGAGCGTTAGATGCTAATTCCGTGAACAGTAATTGCAAAATTATTCTTTAGGGGCTTTCAATCCTCCTACAATATCTTTATTGTCCAGGTTCTTGGCTGGCTTCTTTACTTCAATTTTGTTGTTGCCTAATTTTAGTGACAGTCTCACTCCGAACTGCCTGCTTACATTTACTGTGTGAGTAAAACCTGTATATTCGCCTTGTGTCGTATATTGTGTTTGGGCTTTATGGTTCTCAAACGGGCAGACAGCCCAAAGGGAAATGGTGAGTTTGTCGTCTTTCAGAAAACTTCTCTGTAAGCTCAGGTAGTCGGAATGATAGTTTGCCGCACGTCCGTACAAGCCAGACAGGTTGTGTCCGAATGATGCTCCGCCACCAACATTAAGCAAAAGGTTCCAAAATAGTTTTTGGGAAATATTTCCACTGACATTTCCGTATAGCCCTTTGTTGTATATGCCCTGTTCCGGGTAGTAGTCTTTCATCAAGCCCAAAGTGCTGTTTATAGAAATCCTTGTCTTTGGCGTTGGAGTCCATTGCAGGAAATCCATAAACGATGCCATGCGCACATGAAGGGCATTGGCGTATGTGGTTGTGCGGACATTGTCCGCCACGTAATCTACATTTGTCAGAAAATTGTTTGTGAAACCATAGGCAAGAATCATCTGATTTGTCGTTTTGCCGGTGATGTTTGTCCAAGTTATAGCCATCTGGCTACTTCTGCTGCTTTTAAGATTAGTGCTGCCGTAAGTCTTGGACTCCGGCTGTATGATAACAGCTGGATTCAGGTAGTTGATACCAGGGCGGTTGATGCTCATGGCATAGTTGTATTGGATAGTGTTCACATCATTCAGTTTATACAGAATATTGACTGATGGTACAAAATCATTAAGGTTGCAACTGTACGTATCTCCATTCCCTTTAGGATAAAATCCTTTCAGACGTGAGAACTCATAGCGTAATCCTGGACGGAAATTCCATTTTCCATACTGAGTGTTCCATTCCAAATAGGTAGCGGCTATATTAGTAGAATGATTGAAAAACGAAGAAATGCTCGTTTCTTTTCCCGAATAATTTTGTTCGGTTGTATTTTTGCTAAGGCGGTAAATATATTTCAATCCGAAATCAACAGTGTTATGTTTGTCGATACTTTTTGTGTAGTCAAATTGTATAGTGTGTTCCGTGTTGTTGTTCTTTACGTGTCTGTTGTATGCTGTATAATCCATAGGCATGTTGAAAAAGTTGGTATATACGATATTGTTGTCTATTTTATTCTGTGTACCATTTAGCATGTAGCTAAGCGTAAATACATTGCCGGGTTTTCTCGTCTTGTGCTGATAGTCCATGCGTAAGTTGTAGGTACTGTACCTGTTGCGTGGATTAAGATTATTCTCATCGTAAGAATAAAGCAAATCGTTCAAGTTGTAGTAACGGCTGTAATTTGACATGGAATTTGTTTTATATGATAAAAAATAACCTCCTGCCGAAAGAGACAGGAGATTAAGAGAGTCAATATCACAGCTTGCTGCAATGTTCATGTAATGGGCATTGCCTCGACTTTGGCTTTGCCGCTGCATATCGAGAACTTGCCCGTTTCTGTATGATACGGAAGAATGTATGCTACTTTCACTTTCCTTCGTCGGGTATTGTGTGAAAGCATAATTTGCCGATAAAGTAGTCTTTCCCAAACTTGTAGCAGCGTATGCGGAACTACGGTTTGTGCCGTTGTTGTTGACGCTTGATGACAGCATTCCTGTTGAGCCTTTTAGTAAAGAATTGCTGCTCGTGATAATATTCAGCACAGCAGATGTGCCTTCTGCATCGTATTTTGCTCCAGGTTCGGTAATCACCTCAATCTGTCTGATTGTTGAAGCCGGTATTGCTTTAAGAATGTCTTTTGCAGACATTCCACTTAGCGTAGGGTCAAGATGTCCGTTGCGATAAATCTTGTAAGAAGAATTTCCTTTCACCAAAATATTGTCTTGCCCATCGATGGTTATCAATGGAACTTTGCGGAGTATTTCAAAAACAGAACTTGCTTTTGCCTCTTCATCATTGGAAACATCATAGGTTAATTTTCCACTGCCAACTTTCACCAATTTTCTTGCAGCCATAACTTTCACTTCATCCAACTGTTTCTCGTATGAAAGTGTGGAATCTTTGTTTTTGCCAATTTCCATAATAAACATGTCCTTATAGTTGATTGCCATCTTGTGATGATTGGGAGTAATATTAAATTTCATATCCCAATAGAATGTAGGTCCTGTGAGAGGGGCTGTGGTGTAGTCTTTAGGAAATATAATTTTACTGTTGTCAATATCAAGCTGAATTTCTCCAATAGCGCTCAGAATATCGCGACCTATAGTGAGAGATTTGTTTGAAGTCAACGGTATTTCTGCAACGATATTGTGAACCTCCAATTCTCCGATATTCATTTTTTCTACGATTCCCAGCAATACTTTTTGCCTCATGTGTTCAACTGTATCTGGTAAAATCTTTAAATTCAATGCTTTGGCTGTTTCAATAGGAATGACTGTGTGCTCACTGCGTGGATCAATAGCAAATGCTAAAGGCTTGTTGTTTATATTTGCAGTGATATTCCACATATTGTTGCAAGGAATGGTAATATCATGTGATAATGGAATGATTTTTATTGGTTGCTGATTCTTTAAAGCTTGTATTTCTTTATTGAACGTGAATAGTGCTCCTACCAATCCCTCGCGAGGCTGTGAAGACAACGCCGGGAGAATGTTGTTCATCATCGAAGCAGCACTTGCATATTGTCCTTGTTGACAGAGTGTCTTGGCAAGAAGAATGATGAAATTATATGTATTTTGGGTTCCAAGTTCTGTCTGATGCTTATTAAGTAAAATATTAATAGCTTGCATGGTTTGTTCAGGTTGGTTGAATTGGTATCCAATCATTGCTTCGGCAATATTTTTCAGCACCTCCGACTTCATCTGAGATTTTAGCTGTGGATATTGTTTGTTCAATTCCAGCCAGTTTTGACTATTTACGAGTTGACCGACTGTTTGGTCTGCATTTTGTGCTGTTGCTAATAAATGACAGAAAAACAATAGTAATATAAATAATGATTTCTTCATATGTTTGAATCTTAAATTATATAGAAGGTTGGCTTAAAAAGTCAACCTTCTTCTGAATTCGCATTTTATAGTAATACTTTAAACATTAGAAATTAATTGTACCTGTAATGGCAATGGGGTCAATACTTATTCCAAAAGGAGGAGTTGTTGGTGGAGGAGGAGTAATTGTAAATGTAAACGTTGGAGATACCGTAGGATCGATATCAATATCAAGCAATAACGGATATATTATATTTCCATTTTGTTTGTATGCTCCAACGGAAAAATTCTCAACCAAATAAATTTTGGATTCCAATGACTGATTCATCCTTTTTTTCATAATCAAAAAATTTAATTAAACATTTTATTAAAAACTTCAAAATCAGAAATCTTTTTTGTTGATTTCTTTTCTATATAATCTTTCTCTTTTGCTATTAACTTACGATTTTCGGATAATACCTCCATTGCATTTGCAAATGTCGAATTATCTGTAAATCGTTTAAAATATCTAAAAGCACTAACTTTTAAGTTAATAGAATAAAGTAATTCTATTATATATAGCTTATTATAAATAAACAGATTACTATCGGCCTTATAATTTACATCTTTAATTGTCTTAAACTTATGGGCAAATTTTACGGTGTTTATTACATAACAATTGCTTCCTTCTAAAAATGTTTTTAAGCTAAGGAATTGTTCTTCAAATCCGTATGATTTAAGACCAATTAACCCATGAATTTTTTCCCAATATACTTTTGTTCCGCAATATGATGCACCCATTAGACAAGGAATTTTTGAAAAATCCGTTTTTATGTCAGTATTATATTTTAACCAATTATAATTTAGCGAAACTAAATCGATAGAAACGCCACCAGCTGTAGAATCTGATGGAATATATTCATTATTTTCATTAAAAATTAATTTATTAGTTAGGCAGCAATATAACCCGTTGGGATTATTTTCAATTATATTAGTAATTTTTAAATCCCAACCTATTGTTTCAGCCCTCATGTGTGCATCTAACAGTAAAAAAAAATTGGTAACAGATAATTTAACACCTTCTTGTCTTGATATAGCAGGTCCTTTTGATATTCTATGTTTAACATACAAACAGTCAAATTCATTTTGAAGATAGTCGTAATTAAAGTTATCGTCAGAATTATCGTTAATCAAAATTATCTTATATTTTCCCAAAGACTTTTCTTTCAGACTTTTGAGCGTATTGAAAACTTCTTCACCTTCATTTTTAAAGGTAATAATTATAGTTAATTTACAATCCATTATATAACCTCCCTTATATCAATAACAGTTAATAGCTCAGAATAATCAAAGGAAACGTATAAAAGTCCTTCTTTTTTTATTTCTTCAATCACATTAATTATTTCACATTCAAGAAAATAGGAAAACTTTTCATTTGAATGTATTTCATTCAGTATATTTGTAAATGAAACGACTTTAGAATTTGCTTTCTCAAGAATAAAGTATTCAAGGGAGTCCTTATTAATCTCTATTTCATTGATTTTCCCTTTATTAAGAAATTCTTGATACAAGATGTAAGAATCATTATTAAAGATTTTATATGAAAAAGAATTTTCTTTATAATACTTCTCAACTTTTATAAATTCATGCCAGATGTTTCTCTCTGCCATTTTTACTTTTTCGATAATATTACAATTATTTATAATCTCGTTTGAGAGTAGATTCTTTGGTAAAAAATTATATACTTTATTTAATCTGAATGAATTGTCGTTTTTTAACTTCTCAAAATATCTGCTTGTGTGCATTATTGCCAATTTACTCATGTTATGGCTAAATGTATTAAGAAAAAAACGTTGATATCTTAGATTTTCAATTGCTTCAGACACATCTTCGTTTGTTTCTTCCAATAATCCGCAAATGACATTCATTCCATTAATATTTATACCATATTTATATGCAAATTTTATAAAAAGTAAATTACTGGCGTAAGAATTTTTTTTATCAATTTTTGTTAGAAGTTTATCGCTTGGTGATTCGTATCCTATTTGTACGCTATTAAAACCTGCCAGGGACATTTTTCGAATAAATGTCTCTGTAAAATCTTTTGTTATAATTTCTGCCAATATTATACTAAAGTCAGGATACTTATATTTAATTTCTATAAGAGAATCAAGCAGTGAATTAAAGCGAGAAAAATCATTTGCAACTAAGTCATTATCAAGAAATGCAAAATTATAAATATTGTATTTCTTGATAGCTTCTTCTACATATTTTCTTACGTTAACGATATCTTTAACTCTGTGCCTGTATCCTTTATTAAGGTAACAAAAATGACACTTTCCCCAATGACAACCACGACTGCTTTCGATAAATAAAAAAGGGGCTTGTTGTATTCTATATTCATTTTTCTTTGAAATGTAGTCAAAGAAATCTGGATAGTATTCTGTTTTATTTAAATCAACAAAATTTGATAATTTTTGCTTTGATGTGTATATGCCATCTTTTGCTCTAAAGGCAAGGTGGGGAATGCTATATAATTCAGAAGCATCATTTTTATTTGATACGACATCAGAAAAAAGTTTTATTGCATATTCACCTTCTCCCCATGTAGCAAAATCAAATTGATGAAAATTCTCCAAAAAATCAATTGCAGCATATTGAGACTCCATTCCTCCTAATACAACAATTGTTTGTGGAGAAATGTGTTTTATTTTTTCACAAATGATTGAAGACGGAATCCATTGGTATAGTTTAGCAGAAAATCCAACATATAAGACATCATCCCATTTTATTTTAGCGATTTCATCATTTAAGAATTCGTCTAATTTATGATAAAAACTATTCATATGTCTGTCTATGTAATAAGGGTCTGCCGACAGAAGGCTTGGTCTTAAACCTATTAGAAAACCTTTAATATTACTTATTGCCTCTATGTCATTGTATTTTATAGCCAAATAATTGTCATACAATAACAAAGCGTTATTCTCATCACGTTTTTTATCGTCAGTTAAATTCCATAGGAATTCATTTTCTAATTTGTTTAATTTCATGTTCCAATACTCTATCTTTACTTCATAATTATAAAAGAAAAGATATTTCTTGAGAACAGACATCGCAGGAGAAGGCATTTCTATCAAACTTGGCGACATCCAATTTAATAGTATGTATTTCATAAGCTGTAAAATTTGATGCAAAAATATATATTTATATATAATAATGCAAGCAAATCTTTGTTTTTTTTATTTTTTTGTGTTACGTATTTTTTTTGTTTGCGGTTTTTAGAAACAGTTAGTTCCTTGTCAATTTTGTTGGTAATTTCTTTCTCAAATCAGTTGAAATTAAATTTCCTTTCTTCCTTCAGAAAAATAAAAGATTCAAGTTTAGGATTTAGCGTAATTGGTTGAAAGCAGAATACACTTTGATGCTAAACATGAAAACATTATCTTATGAATTTTACATTTTAAGTTACCGGAACTTCTGTATTGGAAACATCAATACTGGTGCCAACGAATAGCTTTGACAATGCTGATTAATATAAAAACAGCATTATGTCCCCGTTGAAAGTGTGAGGGATAAGCATCGACCCCTAACACTATCCCTCACACCTCAGAAGTCCGATAAACAGGGACTTTCAAAGCGTTTGGTGAGGGTGTGAGGGTAAAATGACCAAAAAAATTTTTTGAATTAAAACGATTATACAACTAAATCAGAAACTTCAATAAAAAGAAAAATTCCCTGTCATTGCTATCGGAAAATGACAGGGAATTTTACGGTGTTGCTGCAGGTATGGGAAAAGAACAATTTACATCAGTTCGATGCCGGCTTTAGCCTTTATAGAATCGCTGACGGCAGGTCCGTTGTTCTCCCAGTTGTTACATGGTCCATTGGCATTCTTCAGATACTTCTCCGTTGGCGTCCAGTTGTTGCGCACGGTGATACACGACGAACCCTCGTCGGTATAAAGATAGAACCAGTGGTTAGGGTCGTGGGCATAGCCCGGAGAATATATGTCGCGCACCACGTTTTCTTCGACAAACGAGTGTGGCTGCGAACCAAGGGTATATATGCCCGCAGTGTCATACATGTGCTTGGCATAATGGTGGATAAGATTGCCCTTAACCAAATTGTTTGCCATGGAACAAGCCTGTTGGTTCCATCCCCAGCCCATGCTGATGCCAGTATATGAAACTTCGCTAATCTCATTGTGCAGAATCTTGATGTCGCGCACGAAACCGGCACCAATTCCCACACAGCCCCAGTCTTCGTTGGTAACATCCGTGATGATATTGTTGTCGATAGTCAGTCCGGTGCATATAATCCTACTGTCTGAAGGATTATACGGCAAGTGAGCCTCATGAGCCTCCGGACCGAAGCTGCCGGCAAGAATACCGTTGCCGCCAATGTCCTGAATGTTGCAGCGCGAGATACTTCCGCCCTTAGTATACTGATAAAACTCCACTCCAGTAGAGGCGCAATGCTCAAAAGTGCAGCCACGGAAATCTATATCTTCAGCACAGCTCACGGTAACCGCCGCCGCCGGTCTTCCAACCCATCCCTGGTTGTCGAGCTTATGGTCGCCGTCAGGACGTATCATCTTAGGGCGCAGCTTGTAAGCCTCCGTCATATACATTCCAGCCTGTAGCGGTGCATGACCGGCAATAGAGGGGCGCATCCACGTAGCGTAGCTGAATGTTACGCCCTCAAATTTAACCCCCTTAACGAGGCAGTCGGGCGTTCCCTCAACCCTCATCAGAGTTTCCACGGCAGGAACTTCAACATCCGCCTTAGCCATGTTCTCGCCACTGCGCGGCATGTAATACACCTTCTGCTCCCGGGCATCGAGATACCACTCGCCTGGAGTGTCGAGCAGTTCTTTTGCATTGGTCAGATAGAAGGCAGAGTTATGTCCGTCAGTCGTTACCATAGGCGACGGCCACGGATGCATGAAATGGATATGGCTCTCCGGCTGATGGAAAGTTACGGCAGCGCTGTCGCCTTGAATCTTTATCCCCTTGATGCGCAGATTAGCCACGCACCACATCTCGTGGATTACCATTTCGACATGTTTAGTATTCAGAATCTTCCTTACGGCAGCCGCAGGAACAAAAATCGTTTCTTTCTTCTTGTCAACGCTGCGTATGCGGAACATCTTCTCGAAGTCAGCCACGTCGCGTGCCCTGTCCGCTTTTTTCCCGTTCACCCATAACTGTCGGAACTCCAGTGGTCTGCCGTTAAACTCCGGTACGTCGGCAACATACAGTTTACCCTGTTTCTTCCATCCCGAAATCCTCACGCCGCCACTGATTACCGCCTTGCCGTCGGCAACGATGCGGGTGCCGTTGTCCTCGGGGCGCACGATGATAGACTGGTTCAGACGGTAAGTTCCCGGCTGCAGTCGGATGCAGATATCCTCAGCCTTGTTCAGTCTGCGTTCCTCTCGAGCCTGTTGCAGAGCCTGCTCTATGGCATAAGGTCCAGGCTTCACCGTTATATCGGTAGCGAAGGCGGATGCAATAGAGAGCAGTGCAAAGCCTGCAAGCAATATTTTCTTATTATAATTCATAATTTATAATTCATAATTCATAATTCATAATTGGTCGGAGACTAACCAATTCTTTATTCTTCATTCTTCATTAAAAAGAAGTAGGCATCCACACCGTCATTTCGCTCTTTCCTCTGTTGCCCCAGGCGTAATAAGGAATAAGGCGCACCTTAACGGTTTGTTTCTTGGCAGTAGCCTCACGGTAGAGCTGTCCCTTCCACGAAGCCTCGTTGCGGTTAATAACTTCACCCTCGAGAGCCTTTATCCTACTGCCGTCGATTGTCATGTCGACAGGAGAGAACTTAGCGTCGAGCGGTATGGCGATGTCGTCGATAGAAACACCGTTGAGGTCGTTGCTCTCAAGACAGTATACGATAGGTCCGCGCTGTACGGCAACCTGTCCGCGGCTCTCCTCAACAAGAGGGTTTGCCTCGACAAGACGTGTGCGCATCGGCATATTAAGCGACAGTACGTCGCCCTTCTTCCATGTGCGGTTAACGGAAACGTATGTTCCAGCCTTTGTATCCAAGGCAAGCTCCTCGCCGTTGACGCTCACTTTAGCCCCGTCGGTACACCAGTCAGGAATGCGCAGTTTAATCTCAAACTGCTTCTTTCCCTTCAGTTTGTCGACAGAGATGTTCACGGCTCCGTCCCAAGGATAGTCAGTATTCTGAGATAGAGCAATATCCCCTATACCGTCGATTTTGGTATTCAGAGTGTTGTCGCCATAAAGGTTTACATAAATTCCACCCTTCTCGATGGAATAGGCATAGTCTTGTGCTTCACAAAGTGTGCGCAGCGTGTTAGGCGGACAACAGAAGCAGCTGATGTATTCCGTGCGCTCCTTAGGCCAGCGCAGCGTATAAGGCAGATCCTTAGACATACGCATAGGGTTGGTATAGAAATACTTCTTTCCGTCGAGACTGATGCCCGAGAGAATACTGTTGTACAGGCAGTTCTCCACGACGTCAGTATATTTAGCCTCTCCAGTAGCCGAGAACATGCGCCAGTTGAAAAAAAGGTTGCCTATGTTTGCACAAGTTTCGTTGTGAGCCGTGGAGTGAGGCAACTGATAAGGGCGACCGTAGCTCTGGTGCACCTTCTGCACATTGTCAGGCTTGTAGTCGGTTCCGTCGGGCGAAGTTCCGTCGTAGAGAGCTCCGCAGGCTCCCGTGATATACATCTTTCGTGTAACGATGTCAGTCCAGATAGATTCCAGATTCTTCATCAGCTGCTCTTCGCCACTCTCCAGATAAAGGTCGGCAACACCGGCATAAAGGTAGTTGGCACGTACGGAATGCCCCATGGCATTATATTGTTGGCGGAACGGCACACGGTCTTGATTGTCGTCAGTTCCGTTCTCCACCTTACCGCGAATGTCAATGAGCTTTTCGGCAAGTTCCAGATACTTCGGATTGCCAGTTTCGCGATACATCTCAGCTATTGCCATATAGTGAGACGGACAGATGGCGTTGCGGGCCAGTTCGTCAGAAGCGCGCTTGTAGAAATCATAAAGGAAATCGGCAGCCTTCACGGCACAGTTGAAGAGGGTAGTCTTTCCTGTGGCACGTTTGTGCATAATACCTGCGGTGATAAGATGTCCCAAGTTGTAGGTCTCGAAGTTAAGTCGGTTACCGAAGGCACCGTCTTTTCCTGTTCCCACCTTCGTACCAATCGTCTCATTCTCCTTTGCTTCCTCCTTTGCCGTTTGCTGTTTGTTCATCTCGGCGATGATAACCGGAGTATGCAGATATCCGTCGGGGCGTTGCGACTTTTGAATAAGTTCGATAAAGCGGTCCATAATCTTTCCTACTTCCGGATCCTTGTTCACGGCATAAACGGCAGTAAGAGCCTCGAGCCATTTATACATGTCGCCGTCGTGGAAAGGAGGTCCGTGTCTTTTCCCCTTCTTTTCGCCGGCAGCGATAAGGAAGTTGTTCCAACCGTGTGCTTTATCAGATTTCCATGTCTCCCACATGCTCTGTACCGATGTGCCGCTGAACACCCCGAAGCGTTCGCCCCAGAAACCGCCAGTCCATTTAACGGCACTCACTGGCGTAGAAGACACCACGGCATATTTGCTCTTCCCCGTGTCGGTAATACCGTTTTTCTGTGCATGAGCCGGAAATGCGGCAAGCATCAAGGCTGCCGGAACCAGTCTTAGTCCTCCCCAACGGAGGTTATCAAAAATCTTTTTATTTCTCATATTATATTTTTCAATTTTCCCTTCTTTCAATATTTCAATATTTCAATTTTTCAATATTTCCATTTTCCCATTTTACAGTGTTCCTCCTCTTGCTTTCACTCTCTTAGCCCATTCCTCTCGTTCCTTCGTGAGGTTATATCCGCGTTTCGAGAGCCAGTTGTTAATTCTTCCCTTATATTTGCCGAAAGTCTCGTGCTTCTTCTTAGAGCTCTCAGCATCGATGGCATATTCTCTGCCCTCTTTCAGCCATGCCATGATTTGCACTTTCTCCTCCTCTTTAAGAGTAGGAATCATGTCGCACTGTGCAGAGTAAGTAACATTCACCACGTTATAAGTCAGCACATCCTTGACGGTTTCAATCTCTTTGTCAGTCAGGTAAACCGAAAGGTCTGCAATAAATCCGAAATGGCTCTTGTAGAGTTTTTGGTCTTTCTGCATTTCAGCAAATTCCATTTTTTGTTTCTTGGCATCCCCCGTAAGAGTTTTGGCAACAGCCTTGATGCTGTCGCGCTCCGAATAAATGTCGTTAAGTTTGAAATAGCGGTTGGCAACGATGTTCAAAACCTCTTTCCCTTTTTCCGTGTCGGAAATTTTCAAGGCGTCAGTAACCTTCTTCGAGCGCTGCACAATCGTTTCTACATATTTCGGGTCTCTCCCGTTAGAATCCAGTTCTACTGCATTTGCCGCCATGAAGTTTAATGACAACAGGGCAGCTGTTATGACAAAAAACTTTTTCATATATATTGCTAATTTATTTTTTATTTAAAAATTTCCTTTAGATATCTCACGTTCTCGCCGTAATTCTTCTTAACGTTGCGCACATCCTTTACATCACGGCTGCGCTCCACAAAGAGCCATCCATCCCATCCCAGTTTGTCGAGAGTCGTCTTTATCGCCGGCATGTCTATCGCCTTGTCGTTGCGGAGCCAAACACCGTCGGTGTTGCTTGCGTGAATGGCACAGATATTTTTTGCACCCAGTTTTTTGATGTCTTTACAGATGTCGCGCTTGTGTTCCACGGCAGTTTGGAACTTATAGAAAATCCTTATGCCCGCGGAGTTTATTTCCTTGAGCAGCTTCTTGTTTCCCTTGGCGTCGAGAGGAGTATCGATACCGATAATCTTTCCGCGTGAGCGTGCCATTTCGCCAGCCTCGTGGAGGCGTGCCACGATTTCCTTTCTTAGTGGCAACGAGTCTGTCCAGTTGTTGCCGCAGCCGCCCAGTGGCAGAAATGCCACCTTGGAATCCATCACGTCAAGAGCGTTCAGACAGTCTTCGATAAGCCATTTCCAGGAGCTTTTCTTTGCAAAGCTCTGTCCGTAGAATCCCGACATAGCTATTGCTCCAACCTTAATTCCAAGACTGTCGGCTGTATGGCGAAACATGCGTGCCATTTCCGGTTGCCGCAGTTTGTTGTCGAAGGAGTCACGTTTGCCGAGTCCTCCCATATCCATTTCCAGTCCGTCGCATCCAAGCTCACGTGCGAGTTTGAATTCTCCGATTTTCTGGCGTTTCAGTACCATCCAGTCACACACGCCGATTTGGTATTTCTGTGCTGTTGCTATCTCCGGAAGCATCATGCCACCGAGTAAAACTGATAATAATATATAATTGCGCAATTTAGTCATAGTATATTAAAGACGTATCGGATTGTTATTTGTAATAAACGGATAGCGGTTATTTGTTTCCCTTACCGTAAATCCGTAAATATATTGGTAATGCCTATGGCTTTTAGTCATTTCATTGTTCAATTTATTATTCTAATATTTTATTCAAGTTTCGGATTTATAATCTTCCCTTCCCCCGGCGGGGACGATATAAATCAGAGAGTTTAGTTATTTTATATTGTCAAAATTATCTATTATTGTAGATTGCTAATAATACTTGCCAAGTGAAAGGGTGTTAAATGCTGTGTCCATGAAATAAATTCCATCGAAAGAAAGTAGATTATCGGATTTTTATACTTACCTTTGCCAATGTGTAAGATGTTTCTTATCTGATATACACTAAAGGGTGTGTCTATAAGACTCACATAATAAAAACAATATGGAAGCTATAAAAATTACAGAAGTTCATTGGCACGAAAAATATAATCTCCTGAAAGATTATATTACTGAACATCATCATCTGCCAGACAAGAAGAAAAATGAAAATCGCAGTTTGCTTAACTGGTGGAAATATAATAAGCGTTGTGCTAAGAACGGGAAACTCAGTCCTGAAAGGAAAAAACTCCTACAGGAGCTTAGCGATATGAGAGAGGAGCATTATCTGAATTTCTGAATTCTATATTTTGCGTAACTACTCAGCACCCCTATATATATGAGTAAATGTCTTACTGTTGTACAACAGCAAGAATTGTATTAAATTTCGAATTTCCGTTTTTCATAGCTGTTTCCGCTAAGGAATGTAACTTGGCAAAATCATCGGCTCCACATTCTGTTCTGAAGCAACCGCTGAC